>JAQWBY010000156.1 GCA_028706165.1 Lentisphaeria bacterium
ATCTGTCGCCGGAGATTGCCCGTGCGTTGCGCAGTTGTCGCAAGCCCGGCGTGGTTGACGCCTTGTTGGCCAAGATGAAGGTCGGGGACCAGGAGACCATCAGGGAGATATCGCTGACGCTGGGCTGTCTAGGCGACCATCGGGCGGCAGATGCGTTGCTGGAGACCTTGCGCAACAGTGACAATCCCCAGCTGCTGTCCAGTTCGGGCGAGGCCTTGGCCAGTTTGGACCAGGAGACGGCGGTGTTTGAGATACTGGCGCGGATGCGCAGCACGGGCAATCCGGTGTTGCGGCGTTCGCTGGCGGTCGCTGCGGGGGATTTGCTTGGCGGCCGTGGGCGTTTTTACGCACTGTTGGTTCAGGAAGAGAAAGAGCTTGGCGGGTCGGCCTTTGCCGAGAGTCTTGACGACTTGCGGGCTTTTCTCAAGAAAGTGGCGGTGAATGGCGATGCCGCATCGCGGAGTCGCTGCACGGAGTTGCTTGACGAATTTGAGGACGCCTATGCCAATGGCGATGTGCAGGCTGCTTCGGTGGCGCTGATTGAGGCCGGCATTTTGCTTGCCAGCAGGCATTTTGGGTTGATGGGCGTGGCAGATCGCGAGGTGTTGTTGGACATGCTGATTTGTCGTGACCCGCGATTGGGCGTGGGGGTGTGGCTGTTTAACCTGCTGACGATGGACGTCGAGCGGCTTGATGTCGTGTATATTCTCCTGGTCTTACATTTTCTCCGGCAGTGGTGTCTTCGACGCCTGGGCTTAGGACGCGGGTCCGAGAAGCCGTTGCGGCGATTGCCTTGAGTGTCACTGGCGGTTTGTTGGGAGAGCGGCGATGAAAGTGAGTCACACTCACGACGACTGGCGTGAAATCATCTACTGTGGTCTTGAGAATCAGCAGATTGACTTCAAGGGTCCTCAGGATTGGAATGCGATTGGGCGTGTCGGCCGAGCCAAATTTGCCCGCCATGCGATGGCTCTGGCCAACACCATTGGCGGCTATGTCGTTGTCGGCGTTGGCGAGGACAGCAGTGGCAATCCGACCGTGTATAGCGGTCTTGACGAGAAGCAGGCCAGTTCTTTCGACCCGAGCAATGTCGGCCAGTCGATTAATCGCTATGCCGATCCGGCGGTAGAATTTGACCTCGTGCGTCCGGAGTTGGACGGCAAGCGTTACGTGGTGTTGGTGGTCTATCCCTTCAAAGACATCCCGCACGTCTGCGGTGACGCCTGTGATGACGAGTTGCAGCGGGGGGTCTTTTACGTGCGCACGCCGGATGCGCGGAGCCGAGCTGCGTATCGCGCCTCGGAGTTGCAGGGCCTGATTCAGCGCGCTTTGCGCAACCAGCGGCAGCTGCTGGGGCGGATGCTGCGGGGCATTCTGTATGAAGACCGCCAAGCAGCGGAGCCCAATGACGACGACGTGTTTGCGTCACTAGTTAGTCGCAGTCGCGCGCAGGCGACGCAGCGTTTGGGGGTTGCGGCCATGCGTAATCTGCCATTGTTTGAGGCGATCATCTATCCGCGGCGCGCGTTGGCGGCGCGTAGCCTAACGGACGTGCGCCGGGCTCTGGAGAGTCTTGATCGTCCCCGTTTGCAGGATTTTCCGCGCAATGGTCGTCAGCAGCCGGCGACGATTTACGCGGCCAACGAGTCATTGCGTGGTCATCAACTGCGGGCTGATGGCAGTCCTGCCAGTTACTGGGAGGTCTATCAGGCCGGTATGCTGTACTGCGCGGTGCCGTTAGAGCAGCGCGACGGCGGGATTTTGGCGGACGACATACTTCGGTTGACGTTGGTGACGATTGTGCTTGCCGGCCAGTTTTATTCGAGCCTGAATTATGCCGAGGAGATATTGAATTTGGTTTTTCGCCTGGGCAACACCAATGAGGCGTGTATGACGGGGATCGTGAACGGCTCGATTAATGGCGAGCATCGCTGTTACATCCCTGATGTGGAAGTGCAGAAGGAGCGCAGCGCGGGTGATCTGGAGGCTGGCGCGGCGGTGGACGTGACTGCGAAGGTCTTTCAGGAGCTTTGTGAGCGTTTCAATGTGACGATGGACAAGGCCGATATAACCCGCCTGAAAAAGCACCTCGACCAGTTTTTGCGGCATGGCCTGCTGCCCAGCAGCGAGTAGAATGGCGGGCGGACAAGGGGCGGGTTGTTGTTGGCGAAAAAGATCAGTCCGGGGCCAATTCGTGTATGTGTGCTGCCGTTGTGCGGATAGTGGTGGTTCTGTTGTGATCGGCCGCAAGTCGCTGAGGTTGAGCGGCCGTAATCAGGTAGCAGGCAATGCTCGCCATGAGTCAAAGAGGAAGAGGATAACATTTTGGGGTGTGGCGTGAAGAAGAAGCAGTGGTTATGGGCGGTGGCGCTGTTGTTGTCCCTGGCAGTCAATGTTTATTTGGGGCTTGGTTACAGCGTGTCGTGGCCGCCTTTTCAGCGCAGTGGCGCAGTGGCGGGCGGGGCCATGCCTGGTGGTGAGGAGTATCTTGGCCGGCTGATGGAGTGCATTGAGACCCTGGCTGGTGATCGGCCTGAGAAATGGCAGTTGATCAACGAGATATTGGCTGGCCGGGCGCCGTCGTCAGCGGTCGTGGCGGGAGCGTCCGCCGTGGTTTCTGGAGCGGGTGCTGCCGTTGGGGCGTCGGGGGCGTTGCCGGGTCGTCTGGTGGTACTCGAGTTGGAGTACTTGCGCTACAGCGAAAGTCTCCGAGTGAAGTTCAGTGGCGAGGGAAGCGTGCCGGTGCCGGAGGATGTATCGACTGCGGTGGCGATTGTGCCGCCGGTGGCCAATTTGGCCATACGTGGTGGCTATGGCCCCTACTGGTATCTAACCGGGGATTTTCTGCCTGAGACGAATTATGTGGTGACTTTTCGGAAGGGCCTGGTCAGCAGCAAGGGTGAAGCCCTGTCGGTTGATGGGGTTTTCAACGTCCGCACCCCGAGTAGCAGTCCCAGCTGTCGTTTTCTGAGCAAGGGGCCCTATTATCCGTTGCTGGGAACATCTGGCGAGGCGGGTATCTGCACACTGCCGATTAAAGTGCGGAACATTTCGTCCTTGCGGGTCAGCCTGCATCGATATTATCCGGGCAATTTGAGTCCTTTTGGTGGCGACAGCTGGCAGGGGCGCTGGAATACGAGCAAGGTGGGCGAGGTTGAAAAGAAGTTGGCCTTGCCTGCCAATAAATACGTCACCATGGACCTGAACGTCTCCGAACTGTTTCCGGGTCTTGGTACCGGGGTCTATCAGCTGGAGATTGGCGAGAGTGGTGAAAGCTACATAGCGGACGACATCCATCTGGTGATCAGCGATTTGGCGATCATGGTGGCGCGAGACGACTTGGGGCGCAAGGCACACGTTGCGGTCCGGCGTCTGAGTGACGGCGCTGCCGTTGGCGAGGCCGAGGTCCGGCTGTTCAGCCGGAAGAACGTGCCGGTGGCGGAAGGGCGGACAGACGCCGCGGGCATTGCGTTGCTGGACTACGCGGCGGACTTTGTTGATGCGGACGACGAAGCGGCCATGGTGCTGGTCCAGAAGGACAAGGAGGTCAGCTATGTGGCACTGGATAGAGACAGCGGGCATGGCTTGTCGGAGTTTGACAATCGCGGTCGGCGTTTTCAGCGTGGCCCATCGGCCTTTGTGTATGCGGAGCGTGGCGTCTGCCGTCCTGGCGAGACGGTGACGGCGTCGGCTTGGTTGCGGGATTTTCAAGACGGGGCGCTGCAGGTCATGGCAGGGGTGCCGGTGCTGCTGACGGTTTTGGACCCCATGGGGACGGCCATCAGTAGCGAGCGGCTGAGCAGTGATAAATATGGATTTGTGACTTGCCCGGTGCGTGTTCCCCGCAATGCGCGGACGGGTGCCTACACCCTACGCTTCGGGCTTGACGGCAAGAGCGTGTGGGGGCAGTGCCAGATGTTGGTCTCCGAATACGTGCCCGATCGCGTGCAAGTGACGTTGACGCCGCAGGTGGAGCTGGCGACGACGGCGACGGCGGCGGCGTTCAAGGCTGAGGCCCGCTATTACTTTGGTACCGAACTGCCCAGGGCCATTTACTCATTTTCTGTCGTCGCCGAGCGGTCTCGCCCACCGGCCCACTGGGCGGGCTTCACCGTTGGCGATGCGGACAATTTTCGCGCCGGCAAGATGTTTGCCGAGGAAGGCTTGCCCTTGCCGGCGGATGGCGTACTGCATTACCCCGGTTTTGAGGCGATGGGTGGTCATTGCAATGAGCCCGTGACATTGGTGGCGACGGTGAGTGTGATGGAGCCTGGCGGCCGTGGGGTGAGTGCACGGGCGCTGCAACGCTGCGAGCCCAGTGCGACCTATCTCGGGCTGCGCTATGACGGCCAGGCGCCGGAAACCGGGCAGGCACGGATTTCCTGCCGGGTGCTGACGTGGGACAAAAACAGCGAGCCCGTAGCCAAAGAGCGCAGCTACACGCTGAAATTGTGGCGGCGGGACTGGCACTATGCCCAGAAACTCAGCGACAACGCCATCAGCTATGAATGGGAGCTAAAGCGGACGGCGGTGCCCTGTCCGGAAACGGCGAGCCTGGCCCGCCTGCAGGGCGAATTCTTGTTGCCGGTGCTGGACAGCGGCCAATATGAGCTCGAAGCCAGTTCTGCCAACGGCATTCAGACCCGTCTGGTTTACTGGCATGACGCCGGCGAGGGCGGCGCTCGCAGCGCCAATCCGCACGTGCTCAGTTTTGTCACGGACAAATCGCTGTACCTCCCCGGCGACCGCGCGGTGGTGACAGTGGACAGCCCCGCTGCGGGCGAAATTTTCGTTGTTGCCGGCGAGCACGCTTTGCGGCAGAGCGAGGCTTTGCCGGTTCGGGCTGGTGCCAATACGCTGGTCATACCGATTCCGTCGGACTGCGTTGGCAGTCAGTATTTTGCCGGCATTACGCTGGTATATCGGGAACAAGCGACACCGCTGCGTTCTTTCGGCTTGCTGAAGCTGCCGCTGGATCAGAGCCGTCACCAGCTGCAGGTGACCTTGGTCGCGCCGGATCAGGCCTTGCCGGGGGAGACGATCGCCATCACCGCCAGCCTGCAGGGGCAGGATGCTGCGCCCTGTGCGGGACTTGTTCAGCTTTTTGCCGTCGACGAGGGCATTTTGGCGCTGACGGACTACGACACGCCGGACATCTTTGCTTTCTTCCACGGGCGCTACTACTGCGGCTTCCAGTTCTATGACCTATATAGCCGGTTATTTCCGCGAGTAAAAATCGGTAGCGACGGCAAGATCGGTGGTGATGGCGTGACGAGGGAGCTGGCGAAGCGC
The DNA here is from genome assembly GCA_028706165.1 of Lentisphaeria bacterium. Classification (GTDB taxonomy): domain Bacteria; phylum Verrucomicrobiota; class Lentisphaeria; order Oligosphaerales; family Oligosphaeraceae; genus Oligosphaera. Next base: position 5,293 of record JAQWBY010000156.1, read on the forward strand.
TTAGGCGATGTCAAGAGCGCGGCGCCGGCGTTGGTGGTTTTGCCGGCAATTGACGTTCCTGAGAGCGGTACCATTCAAGTCAGCATGAGCCTGCCGCGGCATCTCGGGGCGCTGCGACTGATGGCCGTGGCGGCGGCCGGTGACGCCTTTGGTTCCTGTGATCGTCAGATCACGCTGCGCGACGTGATCAGCGTGGTGCCCAGTGCGCCGCGGGCGCTGGCGACGGGCGACGAATGCGAACTGAGCTTCAGCGTTGTTAATCATGACTGTCCGGACGGCGACTACGCTCTTGAGGTCGCTTTGCCGCCGGCGCTGACGGCATTGTCGCCGGTGGCGTTATCGGGCCGACTGGCGCGGGGCGAGTCGCAGGTGCAGACCTTGCGTTGCCGGGCGTCGGAGCAGACAGGCGCCTATGAGATTGTGAGTACTCTGCGTTTGAGTGCGGCGCAGAGCGAGGCGCGGACGCCGGTGACGATTCGTGCGGCCAATCCGCCGGTCAGCCGGGTGAAGCTGCACACACTGCGACCGGGCGAGAGCCTGCAGGTGGCGCCGGTGGCCGAAGAGTGGCTGGCCTTGCCGGCGCTGCGGGTGCGGGTGTCGGCGTCAGCGGCGATTGCTTTGCCGCAGGCGATGAACTGGCTGAATCGCTACCCATATGGCTGTCTGGAACAGAGTACGGCGATGGCCTTTCCATTTTTGGCAGTGGACAACCTGGTGAAATCCGGGGCGATACCTGCCGCGCTGGCGCAGACGGCGGGGGAAAAAGTGTCGGGTACGGCGGGCTACATCCTGTCGATGCTGCTCAGTGACGGCAGTTTTGCGGGGTGGCCGGGCGCGACGAGCGGCTGGGCGGAGACGACGGTTTTTGCGCAGCATTTTCTGGTAGCGGCGGCGCAGCGGCAGCTCTATGAGCTAGATCCATATGTGCGGCTACAGATCGTCAGATATTTGCGCGGTTTGGCGAACAAGGGCGACGTTGCGCGGGTTGAGCGTGGCCATGCCAGCTACGTCCTAGCTTTGGCTGATGACGGCGGCTTCGTGTCAGGTGCCCGGAATGTGCTGGCCAGCGACAAGACGGATTATGGGACCTTGTGGGCGGCGGCGGCGCTGATCAAGGGCGGCTATGCTGCCGAAGGCATGCCCCACTTGGAACGGGCGCTGGCGGCGGAAGTCTGGCGCGAAAGCGATGCGAAGGTGTCTTTCAGCAGTGCCGCGAGTCGCCATGGCTGCGCGCTGACGCTGCTGATGGACCTTGTGCCCAAACACCCGGCGGCGGCGAAGATCGCCTTGGCCATGCCGGGTATGATCAAGCAGGACGATTCGGGCTGGGGAACGACTCAGGCGAATGCGTGGGTGTGCATGGGCCTGGCGGCTTATGCCGTCGAGTACGGCTTTGGCCGGGCCGTGGGCACGCTCAGTCTGGCCAGTGGCAAGGAAGTGCCCATCAATAGCGATCGCTGCTTTGACATGGAATTGGCCGCTGGAGAAACCGGCACGCTGGTCAATACGGGAGCGCAGTCCTTCCTGGTACAGGTCTGCGCTGACGGCGTGCCGCGCAAGCTGGAAAGCCAAGGTGGCGCCGTGAAAATCCGTCGGGCGTATGTGGATGTTGATGGTAATGAGGTCACGCGGGCAAAGCATGGTCAGCTGCTCACGGTCACGCTGACGATTGAGAGTACTGGCAAGATCGACAATTTGGCGCTGGTCGATCTCCTCCCGGGCGGTCTGGAGATTGAGGATCCGCGGCTGGCGACCCGTAGCGCCGCGCTGCCGCCGTTAGCGCATAATCACACGGCGTTGCTGCTGCCGGAGTTTTTGGAGCGCCGTGACGATCGTTTTCTCCTCTTCGGGTCCATGATTGCCAATGGCACGGGCAGTGCCCGCTACATCGTGCGTGCCGTGAGCCGTGGCAAGTTTGTGATACCGCCGTTGCGTGCCGAGGCGATGTATGATCCTGACGTGGCGGCGACCTTCGTACCCAGTGGTGTCTTCGAGGTGGAATGACTGAATAAAGCAAGGGAGTCAGTATGTCAACCGGTAATCGCAGTGTGCTGGTGATGGTGGACAGCCGCAATGCGGCAGCTCGGCGGGACTTGATTCACGGACTTTTTGATGCCCTGCGCTTCTGGGGCGTGCCGCACGAAGTATGGGATGCTGCAGACAACTTTCCATCCCCCCCGGCACATTTTCATTCGCGCGCCCTCTATGTGCTTGGGCACGATGGCGTTGGTCAGCGTCTGAAGGAAACGATGGCGCAGCAGATTGCCGCGGCGGTACAGGGCGGCGCGGGGTGGCTGTCCCTTGATCGCAGTGTGGACAGCTGGCCAGCGGTCTTGCGGGAGCTGGCGCCCTTGACGCGTCGAGAAAGCACAGCGACGCGGCTGAGCCTGCCGGCTGAAGCCGCCGGGGCGCATTTTATCAATGCCGGTCATGACGCCACCGCGGCGTGGGAGCTTATGGAGGCGTTGCCGGTGACGCAGCTGTCGGGGCTGGTGCAGGCCGGCTGGCAGCCGCTGCTGCTGGCGGGTGACGAGCCCGTGCTGGCTTGTCGGCAGGTCGGTGCTGGGCGGGCGGTTTTCTGGGGCCTGAGCATGATGCTGTATCGCGAAGACGTGTGGGGGCACGGCCGTTTTCTCGACGGCCTGTTGTGGCGGTCGCTGGTATGGGCGGCGGCGAAGCCCTTTGCCATGCGGGCGATACCGCCCTACGTCACTGCCCGAGTGGACGACTGCCACGGTGCCTACAGCGCATTCGGCTACGTCGACGCCTTCAAACGCCATGGGATCGCGCCCAATCTTGGCTTGTTCATTGATGAGCTGGGACCGACGGACTGGGCGGCGGTGTCGCAGCGTTATCGCGCCCACGAGGCGGATTTTTCCATGCACGCTTTCCGGGACGACTTTTACAAGGCGCGGCCCGACTGGCGTCCCTACGCAGTGCTGGCGGACAAGCCGGACCTATCCCATGGCGGCCGCGAGACGCTCTTTGCGGGACTGAGCCTGGATCATGACAGCGGCGAGGCCCTGCCGTTGTCACAGATCGCGGAAAATGTCGCGCGCATGGACAAGGCCTTTGCGGCCGCGGGTATACGTCACAGCAAGATCATCAACGCGCATTATGGCGAAGTGGGTTACCCGGTGATACCGGCCTTTTTGGCTCGCGGCGCCTGCTTTTTGTGCAACAACACCGTGCCGGGGCAGCTGTACGCGAATCAGCCGATGTGGCGTCCGGCGCCGTACGGGCTGCGCGGGAACAACGGCCGGCCGGGAGTGATCATCGACCGCTCGCCGGCGCATCCGGAGTTGTTTTTTTCGTCGGTGGGCTATCCACCCTACGCGGGTCAGCCGGGCGGGGCGGATATTCTCAATGGGCACGTGCCCTTTTTGGGCGAAGCGG
>JAQWBY010000157.1 GCA_028706165.1 Lentisphaeria bacterium
ACTGACCGCTTACGTCTCCCAAGTAACGGTAGCGGACTTGTTGCTTGTTTTCGCCATGATTGATCGTTATGTCGCCGGCGCGACAGTTTTTTTGGGGGGGTATCGGGGACGTACTTGCGAATACGGAGTGACAACATGACAGGAAGTTTGCGTGGTAAGCATGCGTGGGTGACGGGGTCGTCCCGTGGTATTGGCCGTTGCATTGCCGAGCATTTGGCGCAGGCGGGCTGCGACGTGGTGATACACGGGCGCAACCGCAGCAATCTGCGCAGTTCGGGCGAGGGCGATGATCTCGTGGAGGTCGCCAGCGAGATGGCGCGGCGGTACGGTGTGAAAGTCGTGGCAATCTGTGGCGAACTGACCGACGAGGGCGAGGTGAAGCGCTGCTGCGCTGAAGTCGTTGCTCAGCTTGGCGGCCTGGATATTCTGGTCTGCAATGCCGGCGGCGCCAATCTCACCGGCGAGCTTGACATGAATGCGGGCAGGGATACGGCAAGCCATTTTGACTTGGAGTCCTTGGAGAGGCGCATCCAGCATAATCTGGCGACGACGGCGTTATGCTGTCGCGAGGCCGTGCCGTTGCTGAAGCACTCGCCAGCGGCGCGCATTGTTACCATTGGTTCGATAGCCGGTTGCGGCGGTAACAAGACAGGCGGGCATTTTGCGCCGTATTCCCTGGCCAAAGCCGCCGTACACCAGTACACGCGGCTGCTGGCGGCGGAACTGCGCCACGACGGTATTCCAGTGAACTGCGTCATTCCGGGCAACATCCACACGCCGTCGACGGCCATTCGTTTTCATTATGGCCAGGGGCTGACAAAGCCCGGGCAGAGTCGCCTGGAGGGCCTTGGTGCGCCTGAGGACATCGCTGGGCTGGTCAGTTTCCTCTGTGGGTCTGGCGGTGCGTACATCTCCGGTCAGTGCATCCGTGTGGATGGCGGCGAGCAGCTGTCGCCCTGCTGAGCACCGCCAGGCGGCGTTGTTATTGCAGTTCCGGTCAGTGGCAGGCTGGCATTGGCGTTGGCGATGACTAGTCCGGATGTATCGCTGCATTGCTGGAAGACGTGCAGGTCAAAAGCGGGCAGGATGGCCAGCAGGTGGTCGAAGATGTCGGCCTGAATTGCTTCGTAGATGACCCAGCGGGTGTCGTTGGTGAAGCAGTAGATTTGCAGTGGCAGGCCGGTGACGCCGGGCTGCAGCTGCCGCACCATGATGATCATGTCCTGGTTGATGCGTGGGTTGTGTCGCAGGTATTGCTCGATATAGGCGCGGAAAGTACCGATGTTGGTTACCCGGCGGGCGTTGATGGGTTTGGCGCCGCGCTCGGCCAGACGGGCATTCCATTCGGCCAGCTCCCGCCGCTTTTCTTCGAGGTAGTCGTCGAGAATGACAAAATCCTTGAGCTTTTCGACATCGTCGTCATTGAGGAAGCGTACACTGCGTTGGTCGAGATAGAGTGAGCGCATGATGCGTCGGCCGCCCCATTCGGTCATGCCGCGCCAGTTTTTGAACGAGTCGGTGATGAGTTTCCGCGTGGGCAGGGTGGTGATGGTCTTGTCCCAGTTTTGGACCTTGACGGTATGCAAAGCGATATCGATGACGTCACCGTCGGCATTTTGGCTGGGCATTTCGATCCAGTCGCCGACGCGGACCATGTCGTTGCTGCTCAACTGCACACTGGCGACCAGCGACAGGATGGTGTCCTGAAAGACCAGCATTAGCACGGCCGCCATGGCGCCCAGGCCGGAAAGCAGCATCAGCGGGCTGCGGTCTACCAGCGATGCAATCATCAGGATCAAGGCCACTACGCCGATAACGATTTTCAGGACCTGCACATAGCCCTTAATGGGCTTGGTCTTCGCAGCGGGGCGGCGGCGATAGGAACATTCGAGGAGGTCGAGGGCCTTGACAAGAGCCATGGCAATGGTCAGAACAATCCAGGCACGACAGCAGTTGCTGACCAGTACAATCATGGCGTCTGGCAAGCCGGGGATGATCTGTACGCCCCAAGTCAAAACCAGCGCCGGAATGATGTGAGCCAGCAGCGGAATTACTTCCATACGCACAGCTTTATCTTCCGGCGCGGCCATGGTGACGGCCGTAAGGAGCCGCTGGGCGTTGCGTAACAACACATTCTTGGTCAGCCAGTTGGCCAACCAGGCAAGCAGCGCCAGAAAAACGAAAACAATCAGTGCGTAACTGCCGGGATAGGGCTCAAGAGCGGTCTGCAGAATCTCAAAATACTTCAACATCAATCGTTATCTCCTTGGTTAGTTACTACAGGAGGTAACGCAGGAAATCCGCTTCTATTGCCCGGCGCGGCCGTTTTGTCAATCTTGTCGCGCAGAAGCCTGCCCCAGCGAGCTGGGTTATTGGCGTTTGGCGATATTTGCTGGCGTTCTTGCCGGCTCAGAGCATCAGGGCCTGTGGCGGAGCGAAGTCCGGGTGGTCGATGCATTCGACGACGGGTTCGCGGAGGCCGGCTAGTTCGAGGATGATGATTTCGTTGTCGCCCTGGTGGAGCAGCGGCGCTGGCAGGTACAGCGCAAATTGCGGGCCGATATGCCAGTAGCGGCCGAGATTGAAGCCGTTGACCCAGACAATGCCCTTACTGCCGTAAGGCACGCGCAGATAGGTATCGGCGGGGCTGCCGACCTTGAGACGGCCGCGGTAGAAGGTCGGGGCGTTGCAGGTCGGCGCGCCGGGGCGGAAGACCAAGCCGCTGAGGTCGTCCAGGGGCAGGGGGTAGACCTCCCAGTGATAGAGCCGACGGGCTTGAATATGTGCGCCGGTCATGCCCTTGCGCCAGTCGTTGTGCAGACCCATGCCAGTATTGACGCGGCCGAGATTTTCCACCAGAATATCGATTTGCCCGGGGTGGACCAGCGTGGTCTGATCGTTGTCGTTGCGGAAGATGTCTCCGCAGAATTGCCCGTTGCTGTAGATTTGTGCGCGGTCGGCGAGCTTTTCGATGCGCAAGGGATAGACGCCGCGCGGTAAATCCAGCTGTGTCCGGTAGAGGATGAGGCCGTGGCTTTGGCCGTAGTGCTCCATGCTTTCGGCGGTCACCGACTCATGGCGGCGGGACAGGACGGGCAGGGCGTCCCACAAGGGCGCGTGCTCGCTGAGCTGCACCCGGCCGAAATCGCGCGCGGGGGTTACGACCGGTTCGCCGACCTCGGCATCCGGGCAGTACTTTTTGACCAGATCGCGGATCATGGTGTACTTGGGGGTGGGGTTGCCGGCCTCGTCCATGGGCGCATCGACCTCGTAGCTGTTCAGGTAGGGATGGTACTCCTTCTCGCCAGGCATTCTGGCACCGGGCATGAAGCCGAAGGACGTGCCGCCATGGAACATATAGAAATTGAAGGATGCGCGGCGTTTGAGCAGGGACTCGACGTCGGCGGCGACTTCGGACACGGCGTGTTTGTAGTACGGCTCGCCCCAGCGATGCGAGACGCCGGACCAGAGTTCCATGACGAAGTCCGGGCTGTCTGGCCGCAGGCGCTGCACCAGGTCCAGGCCGTGGCAGGGGTGATTGCGGCAGTTGACGGTGAGGAGCGTCGAGGGCAGGGCGCCGCAGCGGTAGATGGCTTCGGAGGGGCTGTCGGAGATGAAAAGCGGCACGGTGACGCCCTGCTGGCGGAAGAGATCGTAGAGATGCTGCAGGTATTCGCTGTCATTACCGACGCTGCCGTATTCGTTGTCGATTTGCATCATGATGACGGGGCCGCCGGCGGGCCATTGCAGCGGCGTCAGGATGTCCAGGGCGTTTTTGAGAAAACGGTCGGTGGCGGTCAGGAAGTCCTGGTTCATGCAACGGATGCGCATGTCGGGCTTGGTGAGCAGCCAGGCCGGCAGGCCGCCGAAGTCCCATTCCGAGCAGATGAAGGGGCCGGGGCGGACAATGGCCATGAGCCCTAGCGACTGCGCTTCGCGGAGGAATGCGGCCACATCCCAGCGGCCGCTGAAGTCGTAGTGACCTTCGCGGGGTTCGTGGATATTCCAAGCCAGGTAGGTCTCGACGGTATTGAGGCCGCAGCGCTTGAGGTTTTGCAGGCGGTCGTGCCATTGTTCCGGCAGACTCCGGAAGTAGTGCATGGCGCCGGAACGAATTTGTGTCGGCTGGCCATTGATGACGATGTTTTTACCACGAATGACAATGGACTGACTAGACATGACTGCTGTTCCCCTGTCGCTGCTCTCCGTCGCTCATGCGGCGGCGTTTACCGCTTCTTGGCCGGATGATAAAACGGGGAAAGGCCCGCGTATGGCCTTTCCCCGTAATGCACTGTTTTACAAGCTATTAGACGTCCACTTCCTGGTTATTGGCGCAGGACTTGTAGATAGCGTCGAGCAGGCGCATGACGATGACGCCCTGGTCGCCGGTGGCCGGGATTTGCCCCTCGCCGTTGATGGCGGCGACGAATTTGGTCAGTTCAGCGGCAAAGCCATCGCTCTTCTTTTCGTAGTCGAGCTTGATGTCGGCGATGCGGTTGTCGAATTCGGTGAGCAGGACGGTGTCTGCGCCGGCAAGTTTGACGCCGCCCTTGGTGCCAAGGATTTCGACGTAGTTTTCGGGCTGGGCGTTGGCGGCCCAGGCGACTTCAAAGACCATGGTGGCCTGGTTGCCGAAGCGGACCATGCCAGTGGCGTAGTCATCGACGTTGAAGGTGCCGTCGTATTTCGGCGGGCCGGCCCACATGCTGACGTAGTGGTAGTCCTTCATGGGCAAGCCGAATTTCGAGTAGGTCTTGGCGCTGGCCTTGGTGGGATTCCAGAGGTTGGTGACCCACATGGCCAGGTCCAGCGAATGCACGGCGATGTCGATCAGGCAGCCACCGCCGGACTGTTCCTTGGTGGTGAACCAGCCGCCCATGCCGGGGATGCCGCGGCGACGGATCTGCTTGATGCCGATGTGGTAGATTTCGCCCAAGCGGCCGCTGTCGATGAGCTCGCGGACCAGCTCGGCGTCGGGACTCTGACGGCGGACCATGCCCATTTGCAGGATTTTGCCAGACTTGTCGCGAGCGGCGCAGATGTCCATGCCGAGTTTGGCGTTGAGTGCCATGGGTTTTTCCAGCATGACGTTCTTGCCGGCGTTGAGGGCGTCGATGGCGATGGGCGCGTGCACGGCGTTGGGCACGCAGATGCTCACGGCGTCGATTTCCGGATCGGCGAGCAGTTCCTGGTGGGTGGCGTAGGTCTTGGCGACGTGGTGACGGGCGGCCTTTTCCTTCAGGCGGTCCGGGAGGATGTCACAGAGTGCAACCAATTCCGCATCAGCTACTTTAGTGTAGGCTTCTGCGTGAACGGAGCCGATGGTACCAGCACCAATAATGCCGATTTTGATCTTCTTTCCCATGATGCGCTTCCTTTGTTTGAGTGAACTCGTGCCTGGAGAAGGCAATACTAGCGACGGATGTCGTTAAGGATCCTTAATGGCGGCAGCAACGGCAGCAGGCGCGGGATGCGTGTATGCGCCCCTGGCGTTGTACAAGGGGATAGTGTATTATGCTTTCGGCGAAAAAAAAGCCGGTGTAGGCCACTATTGCCGGCCCGTTTGTAATCGGTCACCTATTGATAATAGATGCACACCTTGCCTCTCTGGCGCGGCAGGACGAGACGAGCCAAGCCAATGTGGCGCCCTTCAGGCGCAATTCCAAGTTATTGCCATACCCCGGGTTGCGTCGCCCTCCGGGCGCCTCACCTGGGGTTACGCATGGTGCGGCCCTCCGGGCCGAACTTGGCCAATCTGTCTGATCGACTGTCTTTTATCGCGGACGGATCGGACGGATCAGACGGATCAGACGGATCGGACGGATCGGACGGATCGGTTTGATCCGTCTGATCGGTCGGATCCGGCTGCGAAAACCTGCCGAAAACGTTGTTCCCAGAAGTCCCTAGAGTCGGTCAACCAGTCTCCTGAGTCCAAAGTGTCATTCCCCACGGTCCCGAAAGTCCCCATAGTCCCGGCCATGAGTCGTGAGACGTGAGACGTGAGTCCTCGCCCCAGCGCCCCGCCGCCAATCAGTCCCACTGGTCCCTGGCGTCCCCTGAGGCCGGCCAATATCAATCACTCACCGATTATGCGTGTTTTAGCGGAAGATGATGGGGACGGTGATGCGTTCGTTGGGTGCTACGCGAATACCGTCGGCGTAGGCCCAGGTCGGCGGCTGGCTGAAGATGGCCGTGGACAGCCATGATGAGAGCTTGCGGCCATCCTTGAGTTCCAGGACCAGGCGGAAGTTACACAGCTTGCAGCAGTCGACATCGCGGTTATTGATGGCGAAGGTGTTGCCGGCGCTGATGGAACGGATGGCAGCGGGAGAGGTGATGGGTACGCGGACCTCGTTGGACCAGATATTTTTGCTTTCGTTGCCGCTGGCGCCGATGAGTAGGCCGATGTCCTCGTCATTGAGAATGCCGTAGCTGGGAAAACGCCCAGCGCTGCAGTTGAAGCCCTGCGCCTGGTAGCAGAGCCAGGCTTTAGCGATGTTGCCGGCGATGTCGTCCGACCACGGCGCGCTGTCGTCAGACTTGGCGAAGGCGTAGCGTTCGCGGAAAGGGTCGAGGGTGTAGAAGAAATGGTCCTGGCGCGTTTCCAGGCGCAGGTCGGCAAGGGCCGACCAGTCGCCGTAGGAATTGTCGTCGGGACCGATGTCACAGATGATTTTGAGACCAATGTCCTGTCCGGCCCAGGGTGCCAGGTCGGCTTCGATGTCGTACCACTGGTACTTGTAGGCGGCCTGTTCGGCCACGTGGTGTTCCTTGCCATCGCTGTCAATGACCGCAATGTGGAAGACCGTGCCATCGCCGTAGGCGCTGGCGTCGATTTTGCCGACGCGGGCGCGGAATGCGACGTCGCTATTTTGTGGCACGGTCAAGTTGTAGAGCATGAAGACATTGCCGGTCCCCCCTACCCATGGCGGATGGACGAAGAAGCCATCTTTTGCGATGCCGGCGCAACTGACGGCCCGGGCATTGCTCTTGGCGCCACTGCCGCCGAGAACAAAGGTGGGCTCCTGACCGCGCAGCTGCATGCCTACGCGGAAGTTCTTGCTGAAGTCAAAGGCGGCGTATGGTCGCGGCTTGCGTTCAGCGATGATGCCACCGGTCCAGACGCGGTCGCCGAAGCGCGTGTAGTGAATGTCGAACGGGTACATGCCGGGGCGGCTCATGGTCGCCGGCAGGGAGAAGCTGACGACCTGGCGCAGGCCCTTGCTGAAATCGACGGCCTGTTCCTGCCCCCAGGCCTTGAAGACGCTGAGCTTGTTCAGGTCGTAGGGTACGGTCGTGACCTCCAGCTGGAGGCGGTCGCCAGCGATGCTGCCAACGATGTCCAACGGTTCGCGGATATCGAAATCAAGCCAGCTGCCATCGGCGCATTGCTGCCAGAAGCGGCTGTTGCAGGGCGTGCCCATGGGGATCGCGATGTCCTGTTCGCCGATGCGCAGCGTCTGGCCAGGATAAGCGTCGAGGGGCACGTCGCTGTCGGCGCTGGCGATGGGCTTGGCGCCGGCGGGGACACTGAGGTAGTAGCTGAAGGCGCCGGCAACGGGCATGACCGTGGTCAGGCCGCGTGCGTGGCGGAGTTCGGCCGGGCCAATGTCCTTGCCGTCGAAATCAATGGCGCGGGCGTTGGTGGCGTTGATGGCGAAGGCGCAGTCAGCGCCATGGTAGGGGATGACTTCCCAGCGAGTATCGTCAATACGTCGGCAGACTGCGGCGCCGTTGACGGCGGCCATGGGCAGGCGCATGAAGCCGTTGTTGCGCGAGTCCACAAAGACATAGTGCGGGGTTACGGCGACATCGCAGCGCTTACCGTCCACAAGTGTGCTGCTAATCTCGATGCTGCCGTCTTCGGTCCAGCCGGCGTAGCCGTGGGGCGGCAGGCTGATTTTGCGGCCGGCGAAACGGATGCTGAGTGGTTCGTCGCGATGGCCATTGACGACCACGCAGCTGCCATCCTGATAGCGCAGTGCGAGCTGATTGCGCTCGTAAGCGCGATTGAGCAGCGCCGCCGAGATGTCCCACAGCTTGCCGTCGGCATCGGCGTAGTTGATGTCAGCGATACTGACCTGGGTATAGCGCGCGTGGAGTTGCTGCAGCATGAAGTAGCCGCGGATGGTACGGCGCATGCCGCCGACATTGAGGAGGAAGGACGGGTGGCCGAAGGCCAGCGTCGCGCAGAAAAAACGGTCGGTACTGGAGTCAATTTCGTCGTCGGTGCTGCCCAAAGAGACGCCACGGCCGAAGAACATGTCCGGCCGGCCGACGCCGAAATTACATTCGAGGTCGTGCATGCGGCGCAGGTCGAAATCGACGATCCAAGGATTGAGATTGAGGTTGTAACGTTGATCCTGGGCGTAATTGCCGTCGGTGAGACCGCTGTAGAAGCAATGCTGGCCGCCTTCGGAGTAGACCGGTCCGCCCCAGGCTTTTTTCTGATGGAGCATGAGTTCGCCGAAGGCGTAGTAGGTCTGGGCGAAGGTGCCGGCGCCGGGCACGCGATGGTCGAAATCGCAGCGGGACGACGGGGTGACGCAGGTGTGGACATCGCAGTAGCCGGCGCTGAAACCGAAACTCTTCTGGTTGACGGGCGCCTGGCGGGCGCAGAATTCGACTGCCCGCAGTGGCTTTGGCGCGTAGCAGCGCATCCAGGCGCGCAGCAGCTGGTTGT
>JAQWBY010000158.1 GCA_028706165.1 Lentisphaeria bacterium
GTAGGGGCGGACCTATGCGTCCGCCCCAATCCGCCCCAATCCGATCCGACCAATCAGACCGATCTGATCGATGCTCTTCACTTAACGATTTCCATGGCGCTTTTTGCCTCTACAAAACAGCGGAGCTTTTCATTGCCGCAAAGCGGCAGAAGCGCTGAAAGCGCGAAACATACCAGCCCAGGGCAAGCGCGCTGAAGGCGCGCGCCGCCCTGGGTACAACGGCGACTATGTTCGTGTTCCTCGGCCTCTTTGGCCCCAGTCGGCGAAGCTGACTGGGGCCAAAGAGGCAATGGAACTTATTCCCGCATTCTATGTTACGCATCGTCAAAGGTCTTTTAGGTCGCCCGTTGTATACAACCGCAATCATTCCTTGTTGCGGCCTATAACGCAAAAGGCCCTCATTTCCCATTGGAATCCCCTCAAATGAGCTCATTTTCATCGCGATTTCGCCCGACGCCTGTCAACAGCGGCTTTCGTCAGGACGGCTATTGGGTCTGGTGCGGTTCGGCTTTAGCCGAGCCGGGCCGCGGCTATCATCTCTACGCCGCGCGCTGGCCGAAAAGCCACAGCATGTTCGAAGGCTACATCTTCCTCTCCGAAATTGTGCACGCCTTTTCGCCGACCCTGCTGGGCCCCTACCGCTTTGTCGATCGTGTTCTTCCTAGCGGTGATCCCTCGCGCTGGGACGGCCGCATGGCCCACAACCCCACTGTGCACGCCTATGGCGACCGCTACCTGCTCTATTACATCGCCAGCACCTACGACGGCCCTGCACCCAGCCGCGAAGAGGCCATCAGCGACCAACGCCGCCGTAACCAGGTCTACCAGAACATCAAAATCGGCCTGGCCATCGCCAACAGTCCCGACGGGCCCTGGCAGAGCCTCGACGCGCCCATCCTGCTGCCCCGCCCCGGTCGCTGGGACAGCCAGATCGTCACCAACCCCGCGCCATGCGTACTGCCGGACGGCCGCATCTTCCTCTACTACCGCTCCAATACCCCGCAGGGCCTGCGCATCGGTCTGGCCGTCGCCCAACGCCCCGAAGGACCCTACGAACGCGTGCAGGACGACCCCGTGCTCCAAGGCTTCAATGTCGAAGACCCATACGTCTGGCATAACGGCCGGCATTTCGAGATGATCGCCAAAGACATCACCGGCGCTATCTGCGGCGAAATTTTCGCCGGCGCCCACTTTTTCTCCGACGACGGCATTTCCTGGCGACCATCACCCTCGCCTCGCGCCTATTCGCGCCTGGCCAGCTACGACGACGGCTCGCAAGCCCAGCTAGGCTGCCTGGAACGCCCGCAGCTGCTCTTCAGCCCCGACGGCGAACCGCAGGCGTTCTTCGCCGCTGCCGCCGACGGCCCCGGCGGCTTCCGCAATGCCGCCAACACCTGGAACATCGCCATACCCATGGCGCCAGCCGCGCCAAACTGCCCGCACTGAGCGCCCCGTAGCGCCCCTTCCGCCCCGATTTGATCACCGTTATGCAGGAATTCACCACCGTACTATGAGCAACAGCGCCGCCGCCACGGATTTTCTCAGCCGCTACGTCATTGGTATCGACCTCGGCACCACCAACTGCTCCGTTCATTTTGTCGACAGCGAAGCCGAGCAGCCCCACATCACGCCTTTCCCCGTCGTCCAGCTCACGGCCGCCGGCGAACTGTCGCCCGAAGCACTGCTGCCGTCCTTTTGCTACCTGCCGGGCGAAAGCGAACTGCCACCAAAGGCCATCGATCTGCCCTGGGCGAAAAATCCGCCCCACGCCGTCGGCCGCTTTGCCCGCGACCAAGGCGCGCTGGTCCCCGAACGGCTGATCTTTTCCGCCAAATCCTGGCTGGCTCATGCCGGCGTGGACCGCCTCAAGCCCATACTGCCCTGGGGCGGCGAACTCGGCGCCCAAATGCGCTCGCCCGTCCAGGCATCTACAGCCTACCTCCAGCACATCTGCCGCGCCTGGGATCACCAGCACGGCAAGAACCGCGACCGCGATGGCAATCCCTGCCTCATCGCCGACCAACAAATCATCGTCACCGTCCCGGCGTCCTTCGATGAAAGCGCCCGCGAACTCACCCTCCGCGCCGCCAAAGAAGCCGGCATGAAGCACATCACCCTCATCGAAGAGCCCCTTGCCGCCTTCTACGCCTGGCTCGACGGCCACCAGCAGTCATGGCAGAAATACCTCGCCGCCGGCGACGCCGTCCTCGTCATGGACGTCGGCGGTGGTACCACCGACTTCACCCTCGTGCGCATCGAAAAAGACGCCGTCATCCGCCGCCACGCTGTCGGCGACCACCTGCTCCTCGGCGGCGATAACATGGACATGGCCCTCGCCCGCCAGGCCGAAAGCGCCTGGAAGTCCCGCCTCCCACAACGCCAGTGGTCCATGCTCTGCCAGGAATGCCGCCGCGCCAAGGAACAACTCCTCGCCGACGACGCGCCCGACAGCATCGTCGTGCAACTGGCAGCGCCCGGCAGCGCCGTCCTCGCCGGCATGAAAACACACCGTTTCCTGCGCAACGACGTCCGCAAGCTCGTGATCGACGGCTTCTTCCCGACCCTGCCGGTTGACAGCCCGCCGCCTGAACGGCGCCAGGGCATCCAGGAACTGGGCCTGCCCTACGCGGCGGACGCCGCCGTCACCGGTCACCTGCTGCACTTCCTCAAGCACGCCGGCGAGGAAGCCGGTCAGATGGGCCGCCCCACGCATATCCTCTTCAATGGCGGTGTCATGATTCCCGGCGCCGTCCGCGAACACGTCCGCGCCATAGTCGGCAGTTGGCAGGAGTGCGACACCGTGCCAGAGCTCGCCGGCACCGACTTCAGTCTGGCCGTTTCCCAGGGCGCGGCCTACTACGGCATGGTCCGCCGCGGCCAGGGCATCCGTGTCAAAGGCGGCATCGCCCGCGCCTACTACCTGCAGGTCGAACAGCAGGGCCGCCCGCAGCTCATCTGCGTCATGCCCCGCGATACCGACGAGGGCCAGGTCCGCCGCCTCCCTGAGCCCGTATTCCAGCTGCGCGCAAACCAACCCGTGTCCTTCCCGCTCTTCGCCAGCGCCACCCGCCTCCACGACCAACTCGGCGAACGCGTCAACGACCTTACCGAAATCAGCGCCCTGCCCCCGCTCCAGGCCGTTATGAAATACGGCAAAGGCAGCGAACACACCCTCCTCTCGGTGGTCCTGTCAACCTGCCTCAATGAACTCGGCACCCTCGATCTCTGGTGCGAAGCAGTCGATAGCAGCCACCGTTTCCCCCTCGCCTTCGACCTGCGCGGCAACAGCGCGCCCGACGACGCCGCAGCAGCACCGCGCGGCGTCACCGTCGCCGAAGAACGCATCGCCGACGCCATGCAGGAACTCCAACGCGGCTTCACTGGCGCACCCGCCGCGCTCAGCACCGTCACCAAAGCCATGGAAAATGCCCTCGACCTCCCCCGCGCCGAATGGAACGCCGCACTCTGCCGACGCATCGCCGACGAGCTGCTCCGCAACCACCCCTGGCGTACAGCCACCGCCCAGCACGAGGCGCGCTGGCTGAATCTCCTCGGCTTCTGTCTCCGCCCCGGCTTCGGCGTCGCTGGTGACGACTGGCGCCTCCGCGAATGCTGGAAGCTGTGGCTGCAAGGACCCGCCGCCGCCAAAAATGCGCAAATCCAAGCCGACTGGTGGATCTTCTGGCGGCGCATCGCGCCGGGCCTGCGCAGCGGCCAGCAGGACCAGGTCGCCAGCACCCTCATCCGCGCGGTCGTCAGCAAGGACGAGAAGAACGCCGTCCACAAAGGCCAGCCGGCCGGCCTGGAACAATGGCGCTGCCTGGCGGCCCTTGAACATCTCAGCGCCCAAAGCAAGCTGCGGCTGCTGCAGGTCCTCCTGCAAAACAGCGGCCGCTGGCCCGAGCCCTTCTTCTGGATCATCGCCCGCCTGGCGGCGCGCCGGCCCTTCCACGGCCCCCAGAACGCCATCGTCCCCGCCGGCAAATGGGAACCGCTGCTGCCGGAATTGCTCAGCCGCGCCCACCGCGACAATGGCTGCCGCCCGGCCCTCTTCGCCATCGCCAACAGCTGTCGCCTCACCGGCATTCGCGGCATCGACCTCAGCGCCGCCGCCCGCAAACAAGCCACGGCATTCCTCGGCAAGCACCAGGCGCCCGCCGAATGGCTCGCCATGCTCAATGACGTCCAGGCGCAATACGAAGCGTCCCGCGCATTCCAGACCGAACTCATGGGCGATGAATTGCCCCTGGGACTGGTCATCGATAACCCCGACAACGACAGCAACGCCCAATCGTGAAGGAGCAGCCCGCCATGGCCATCATCTACCAGAAAGAACTCGCCATCAAACACCACTGCGATGTCTGCGTAGTCGGCGCCGGCCCTGCGGGCATCACCGCCGCTATCGCCGCCGCCAGGCAGGGCCAGTCCGTCATGATCTTCGAATCACAGGCCATGCCCGGCGGCATGAGCACCGCCGCGCTCGTGCCCGTGCTTATGCCCTGGACCGACGGCGACAACGTCCTCTGCGGCGGCATCGGCAAGGAAATCATCGACCGCGCACAGGCCACCGGCGCCATGCGCGGCGGCGCCATCTATGCCGAACGCCTGAAACGTCTCTACGAAGACATGCTCCTCGAAGCCGGCGTCGCTATCAGCTACACCACCAAGCTCATTGACGTCATCATGCGTGACCGGCACATCGACCTGGCGATCTTCAACGCCAAAAGCGGCACCTTCGCCGTCAAGGCCCAGCGCTACGTGGACGCCAGCGGCGACGGCGATCTGGCCGCCATGGCCGGCGCACCATACGAAATCGGCGACGACCAGGGCCGCATGATGCCCGGCACACTCTGCAGTCTCTGGGCCGGCGTCGATTGGCAGGAATTCCGCCTCGGCGGCGCCTTCAGCCACAACGATGACAACATGCTCGCGCTGCTCAGAAAGGCCGTCGCCGACGGCGTGCTCTCCCAGGAAGACTACCACCTCACCGGCATGACCAAGACCTCCGACCAGGTCGTCACCGGCAATCTCAGTCACTGCTTCGGCATCAATCCCCTCGACGAGCTGTCCATGACCGCCAAGCTCATTGAAAACCGCCGGGTCTGCGCCGAGTATGAGCGCTTCTTCCGCACCTACATCCGCGGTTTCGCCAACGCCGAAATCGCTACTACCGGCGCCATCATGGGCGTGCGTGAAAGCCGCCGCGTCATGGGCGACTACGTCCTCACCGCCGACGACTACCAAAAACGCGCCACCTTCCTGGACGAAATCGGCCGCTACAATTTCGGCATCGACATCCATCCCGCCGAGCCCGGCGGCGACGCGTCCCTGGCCGAGCACAAAAAACAGTACATCGGCCAACACTACCGCCGCGGCGAAAGCTATGGCATACCCTACCGCATCCTCTGCCCGCAGCAGGTCGAGAACGTCCTCTGCGCTGGCCGCTGCGTCAGCACCGACCGCGCCGTCATGGCGTCCCTGCGCGTCATCCCCGGCTGCTGGATCACCGGCATGGCCGCCGGCACCGCCGCCGCCATGAGCATCGCCCAGGACTGCACGCCACGGTCACTGCCCGTACACGCCCTCCAGCAGCAGCTCAAACACGACGACGCCTTCCTACCCAATTTCACCCCCTGAAGAGGAAGCACCCCGCTCCATGCTTAATCACGTCTTCTTCGATTTGGATGGCACGCTCTCCGACCCGCAGCTGGGCATCTGCAGCTGCATCCAGTACGCCCTGCGCAAAATGGGCCAGCAGCACATTCCCGAACGCCACGATCTGCACTGGTGCATCGGCCCGGCATTGCGTGAGAGCTTCCGTACCCTCCTCGGCGACAACGCCAACGACGACGACGCCGAGCAGGCCGTCGCGTTCTACCGCGAACGCTTCGCCGATATCGGCCTCTTTGAAAATGAACTCTATGCCGGCATCCCCGAAGCCCTCGCGACCCTCCAGAACGACGGCCGCCAGCTCTACCTGGTCACTGCCAAACCCATCGTCTTCGCCGAACGCATCATCGCCCACTTCGCCCTCAGACCATTTTTCCAGACTCTCTACGGCAGCGAGCTCAATGGCGCTTTCACCGACAAGGCCCTCCTCACCGCCGAAGTCCTCCGCCACGAAGGCATCGCACCCGCCACCGCTGTCTTCGTGGGCGACCGTCGCTACGACATCGAGGCCGCCCATACCAACGGCATGCCCTGCGTGGCCGTCACCTACGGCTACGGCACGAACGACGAACTCACCCAGGCCGCCCCTGACGCCTTCGCCGATACCCCCGCTGCCATTCCCAACGCCATCCGCACCCTCGAACAACACCGGCAACTAAACCACACTATCGACACAACACACTGATCGCCTGCGACATCACAACCGAAAACGCAATCGATCACGCTTGCGCCTTTTTTTGCCTTCCTGCGCACAACGCCACGTCCGCCCCTGAATCTCCCCCCCCAACCACGTTCCTTCGCCATGAGTAAAATCCGCGCCGACCAACGCCTCGTCGAATGCGGCCTCTGTGAGAGCCGCAGCGCCGCCCAGCAACTCATCAAAGACCAACGCGTCGTTTTCGCCGACAACGCCCAGCCCCTGCGCAAACCCGGCCAAATGGTCGCCGCCGATGCGCAATTCATGCTCGACGAGCAGCCGCGCTTCGTCAGCCGCGGCGCCGGCAAGCTCCTCGCCGCCATCACCGCCTTCAGCCCCGACATCGCCGGCAAGGTCGCCCTCGACATCGGTGCCTCCACCGGCGGCTTCACCGACGTCCTCCTCACCTACGGCGCCAGCAAGGTCTACGCCGTCGACGTCGGCACCGCCCAGCTCCACGAAAAACTCCGCCAGGACCCACGCGTTATATCCCTCGAACAGACCAACGCCCGCGACCTCAACCGCGACCTCATTCCCGAGCCCATCGCCGTCCTCGTCGCCGACCTGTCCTTCATCTCGTTGACCAAGGTCCTCCCTGCCTGCGCGCCCCTCCTCGCTCCCGCCGCTTGGATCATGGTCCTCGTCAAACCACAGTTCGAGGCCGAACCGCGCGACATCGGCAAAGGCGGCGTTGTCCGCGACGACGCCGTCCGCCAGCGCGCTATCCAAACCGTCGTCACCTGCGCCCAACAGCAGTGCCATTGGCAGCACCTCGGCGTCATCCCCTCGCCCGTCATCGGCCCCAAAGGCAACCAGGAATACCTCGCCGTCTTCAGAAATACCTGAGCAGACCGCCGTCCTCCCTTCGGCAGCGTTCTCGGCAGTCCCCTTCATCCCTGCTCATTCGCCGCCTCTGCCGCCCCGCAGTCCTTTTCTCCCCAATATGCACGACTCGTGAAAAGCGGTATGTCAGGGGTTAGCCCGATGGTCTCCACGCGCTTGCCGCGGACGGCGACCACCGCATCGAAATCGGCAAAGGTGTAGCCATACTTATCGGCCTCGAACGGGGACAGCCCGATGGTGCCAACCAGGAACTTGAACATGTCGAGGTTATAGGCGCCTTCGCGCGGCGGCATGATGAAATGATTGAGGTGAATGTTTTGCCCGACATACCAGAGGAGATTCCGACCATCGCCATCCCGGTAGTCACGCGTACTGCCCGGCCGGAGCTCTTCGATCGTCAGGATGACGGGCTTCGCGGCCTCGTAAGTCCATGTCGTCACGATGTAAACCAGGATGTCAAGGAACGTCGCGTGGAAAGCACTCTCGGGAAATGTCCGCAAACAGTGGCAAAGCACTCGGGCAGACAAGGTTCTGTTCGTAAGGTAATGAAACATCTCCTGGGTAGTGTGCGAACACATGTCCAGCGTAATAATGACGCGACTGGGCGTGTCACTGTTCACCGCCTCGGCAAGCAGGGGGTCTAGCAAGCCATAGGTGTTTGTTTCCACGGCGTCGATCGACGGATTCGCATCGGCTTTCACCCACACTCTGGAAGCCACAATACGCATGCGGGGCGACAGCCCGCTGTCAGGGCCTGCCGTTTTCAGCGCATTCCAGAGAGCGCCGACGCCCCAGCGGCAGGCGTTGCCCAGCCGCAGCAAGGCCAGCCAAGCGGCGTCATCCCCCCAAAAAGCACGCTCAAAAGGCGAGATACGGACGAGGTGTTGCTGATTGCTCGCGCTCCACAACTTCTGCGAAAGCGGCCAAACATCGGGCATGTAGTCATGGGGGTCTTTCGAGCATACCCGCCTCGGCACCCCATATAATAACCATAACAGCGTCGGCAGCGCCCGAGGAAGATCAACGGCTCGACAGAAAAGTTCCCAGGGAAACTCCTTGCCCTGCCGGTACCTCGGACAGCATGCCAGCTGCTGCTTCTCTGCCGCGCTTAGCCCCTCCAGCCGGAAGTAATTCTGCTCCGCCAAAACGTCGGCACCCTTGGCTAGCAACACCATAAAGCGCTTTTTGCCGCGCAACGCTTCCAAGGCCTCAATCAGTTGCGCGGTGCTGTTGTTATCGGCTCTATGTTGCATCTTGTTTTCCTCCCTCCTGTTGTACTGCCTGCTTGCTCCTGCCAAGAAAGCCCACTGCCTGCGCCAGCGCCCCATCAGCAGGGCGCTGGCGGTTGCTCTCACTGTGACGCGAGCTTGACCACGGTGCCCCATGACGCAGGCGGCGTGCAGC
>JAQWBY010000159.1 GCA_028706165.1 Lentisphaeria bacterium
ATCCCCAACTGCGAACTGCCCATTCCCATCCGCGAACTCTGCGAACGCTACGAAAAACTCTACACCGGCTGCATCAACGACGTCATGCGTGAGCTCTGCCTACTCGACCAGAACCTGCCCTCGTCCATCATGCCTCTGCGCGATGAAATGGTCGTCTGCGGCGAGGCCTTCACCGTCAAGAGCGCCCCAAACGTCCTCATCCAGGGCGAAATGACTTTCCGCGCCAAAATGCTCGATGACATGAAGCCCGAGGGTCTCGTGGTCTGGGATACGTCTGAAGACGTCGAGGCGTCCCTCTGGGGCGGCGTCATGACCGCCACCGCCAAGAGCAAGCAGATCCGCGGCGCGGTCATCGCCGGCGGCATCCGCGACACCAAGCAGATTCTGGAGCAGGACTTCCCCGTCTTCTACAAGTACCGCACCAGCAACGGCTCCCTCGGCCGCTGCATGATCACTCACTACCAGGTGCCCATCCGCATCGGCAAGGTCACCATCCGACCCGGCGACATCATCTTCGGTGATATCGACGGCGTGCTCTGCATCCCCCGCGAAATTGCCTACGACGTGCTCCTGCGCGCAGAAGGCATCGAACGCAATGAAATCGATATCTTCTCATGGGTACGCCAGGGCGACTCCATCGCTGAAATCATTGCTAAAGGCGGTTATTTCTAGGCCTGAAAGCGAACCACTATGCTCAACGATCTCTTCTCCCTCAAAGGCAAACGGGCGCTGGTCACTGGATCCAGCCGCGGCATCGGCCACGCCATCGCCATGCTCTTCGCGGAAGCCGGCGCGCACGTGATCGTCCACGGCAGCAAAGCATCCGCAAAACTCGACGAGGCGCTCGCCGAAGCCCGCAGCCTCGGCGCCAGTGCTGAAGCCGTCAGCGCCGACATCGGCGATGTCGACGCCGTCAAAGGGCTCATCAAGGCCGTCGGCGACGTCGATATCCTCGTGCTCAACGCGTCCATGCAGCACTACCAGACCGTCCCAGATTTCGATCCGGAGATGTTCACGCAGGACGTCAATGCCAATCTGCGCTCGAGCTTCCTGTTGTTGCAGGGATTTTTGCCCGGCATGCAGCAGCGGCATTTCGGACGCATCATCAGCATCGGCAGCGTCAACCAGTGGCGCCCCGGAGCGCGGCTGGCCATCTACGCCAGCACCAAGGCCGCGCAATTCAATCTCGTTGTAAATTGCGCCCGCGCCTACGCAGCCGACGGCATCACCGTCAATTCCATCTCGCCCGGCGTCATCGATACTGATCGTAATGCGGATGTCCTGGCTGACCCGGTCATTGTCGAGAAACTCCGGTCGTTCATACCCGCCAGGCGTTTCGGCAGCGCCATGGACTGCGCCGGTGCCGCACTACTTTTAGCGTCGCCCGCCGGTGCCTACATCAACGGCGCCGATATTGCCGTTGATGGCGGCATGAAACTCTGAGTGACATCAGCCGCGCATCTCCAAAACGCCAACGGGCCGCCGGAACGAAGCACCGGCGGCCCGTTTTTGGTTGTCAGACCATGTGGTTTTTACGCGTCATCAGTCTCGTCTGATGCGCAGCTCCTGGCCGGCGCGCATGGGCCGGGCAATGAGGCCGCTGCCGCTGAATTGCTCGCCGTCAAACCGCGCCACGAGAGTCCCCGGCAGATGCGTGACCAGGCGCAACCGCGCATCGCGCGTTGCCTTGACCGTGATTGTCACCGGCCCCCGCTTCTGGTAGTCCACGCTGACGCGGAAACCGCCCGGCGCGGGCATGTCCGTGCAGCGCAGCTGCCGCCAGCGCGGCGGCATACCCGCCAGCAAATGCAACACGCCCTGGCGGTTATGCAAGATCATGTCCTGGATAGCCGTGACGGCACCCATGGTGGCATCCATCTGCATGATACGGGGATTGCCTGCGTGCAGGCTGAAGCCGGTGAACGCCGCGTCGTGCAGTGTCCCGCCGCCGGCATTGGTGAAAGTCCGCTGCCAGATTTCGAGGATCAGCTCGGCCATCTGGCCGTTGTTGAAGCGGCTGTTGAGCATGGACGCCCAAGTCATGCACCAGCCCGTCCAGCGACTCATGCCCTTCTCTATCCAGCGCTGGCGGCTGCGGGCAACAATGTCTCGCCATTCCGGTGCATCGGCATCGATGGTGTCAAATGGACACAGGGCCGCCAAATGGGAGTGGTGCCGGTGACTTTCCTCCAGCGTCAGGCCATCCCAGAGCCCAATCTCCTGTCTGCCCTCGGGCCCCACCAACGCCGCCATCGGCAGCTTTTCACGAATCTCCTGCCAGGCTGGCGCGGGCTTCTCGCCAAGCCAGTCAGCGGCCGTGAGCAGATTCATCGCCAGACGGTGTATTGCCGCCAGCTGGAAACTGGCGTTGGCGCCCCAGGCATTCATGTCGGCGCCGCGATATTCCGGCGATACACTCACCGGCAAGACCAGCTGGCCGTCTTCGCCACGTTCCAGCATTGCCTCGAAGACGCGCATGGTCCCGCGCATGAAATCGAAGGCAACATCGCGGAGGAAGGTCCGGTCGCCGCTGTAATCGACGTAATCGAACATCATTTGCGCGATCCAGGCGGCGCAAGCGTGGTCAATAGTGCCGGTCCAAAACGCGCCCATGCAGGTGCAGCGGTCGTCAACGGCGTGGGGCAGCATGTAGCCGTCGTCAATGCCGACAAAATGTTGAGCGTTGCGCCGCAGCAGGTCCCGCCAAGACCAGACGAGGTCAAATAAGGGCCGCAGATGTTCTAGGCGGTTGGCGCGATAGGCCGGCCAGTAACACATCTGAACATTGATATTGAAATGGTAATCGCCGGACCACGGCGGCAAGGCATGGTCCTCAATCCACGGCCCCTGCAGGCCGGCGGCAACACCATCGGGCATCGTCATGCCCGCAAATTTGAACAGTCCGAGGTAATACAGATCTTCCAGGCGCTCATTGTCCAGCGCAACCTGCGGGACGTCCTGCCAGTAGCCGTCCCACCAGCGCTGATTCGCAGCGCTCAGGTCGTCCCAAAACCAGCCGTTGTCCAGAGCGTCCAGCTGTGCCTGCAGGGCCGACACGTCCGCCGCGCGGGCAAACAGCCCGCTGAATTGGTTATAGTAGTGCTTCACCACCAGCGCATAGGGTTCGTCAGCGGGCATCGGTTGCAGAAAGCCCGTCCAGCCCGCCGCCGTTGCCACGGTCGTCGGCGGCGAAAAGGAAATGGCCGCCATCGCGCCCTTGGTCAGTTCGAAGGCGGAAAGGACCCGAAACTGCTCAAGGTCGTTGCACTGGCAGGCGAAACGCCCCTTGTCACTCATGTCCAAGCGCAGGAGACAGGCATTTTCCACGCCGTCACGGCTGTACACCGCCCGCAACAGCCCATCACCTATCTGAACGTCACAGCGCTCAAGACGGCAGCCTTCCTGCAAGGTCATTTCCAAACGCCCGACGGGTATCAACGATGGCCGCGCCGGCTGGCCGGCAATCCGCTCGGTGTCGGTGGCAAAGATCGCCTTGATTGCCTCGGCATCGCGCTGGTCAAGGGCCGCACGAATGTCCGCGAGATTCTGCTTGGCCGTCCAGCTCATGCCGCCGCGATGGTCCCACAGCCCCGCACAGCCCACCGTGATGCACAGCGTGCGCTCTGCCCCCCACAGCATCAAGCCGCAGCTGCCGTTACCCAACAAAGAGCCCTCGTGGACAAAGGCCAGGGGAAAATCATGGGAAATCACTCGTTCCATGTTCTGTTGCCTCCTTCGCCGGCGCATTGTGCGCACCTTGACGCCCAACACCTTGTTGATCCGGCAAAAATTGCCCTCCGGACCAGTCATACCACCCGAGCCGCGCGGCCCCCAGAGGCACCACGCCAGCACTGAATCGACTTTCACGCCAGCAGATAGCGGTTCACTATCGCCACGCCGCTCAACATCGCTCCGACAATGCCCAGAAAGCCCTGGTCTGTCCCGCAGAGGTAAAGGCCGTCTCGCGAGGTTCGCCCACTCGTCAGTTTTTCACTGCTGCCATAGATCGCCCCGTTGATACGCCCCGTGTAGCGGCTGATAGTCTTTGGCGTAAACATGTCGCAGGATTGCAGCGCCGCCTTGAAGCCAGGCTTCCACGCATCCATCATGGCAACATGCTGCGCCATCAACTCGTCTTTCGCGCGACGATAGTCGGCTGGCGCCAAGGCATGCCACCAGCCCGGCGCCGCCAGGTGCGTCAAGCGCACCAGCCGGGCGCAGTCCGTGTCTTCGCAACCGACATAGTTGCCAGGCATACACACGACGTGGCTGTCGGGATCAACACCCGCAGCCGGCGGCCGAAAACGGAAACTCGTCGTCGTATTGCGGAAGATCACGCAAGCGTCTAAACCAAGCTCCCGCGGATGGCAGTTCAGCTGGCATAGCGTCTCGGTAAAGCCCTGCTGCCCCGGCGACATCGCCGACAGCTCCGGCGGCGGCGCCTCGCCACAAAGTCGCGCGGTCTCCAAGCCGCCGGCACTGGATAACAGCGCGGACGCCGTGTAACGCGCGCCGTCATCCGTGGTCACCACCTGCCGGCCGTCAGCCCTCCGGGAAATGGCCCGCACGCCGACGCCCAGCGACAACTCGCCGCCCTGGGCGGCGAAGCGGTCGAGAAGCACCTGCAGAAAAGGTTGCATCCCATGCCGCGGCCGGGCGAAGCCCTCAAGTATCACACTCTGGAAAATGATGCAGAACTGGTTGAAGTCCATGTCATCGACCTGGGCGTTGCCGTAGTACATGACCGGACAGAACAGCATGTCCTGCAGCTGCGGCGAGTCAATGTACTCACCGACCACCGCCCGCGCCGAAAGACGCGGCGCCCCAGGCGACAGCGCGTCCGTCGTCCGGATCCGTTCCACCAGGGCGCTGAACCCCGCCGTCTGGGTCGGAAAAAGATCGGCAACCTGAGCCGCAAAAGCCGCAAAGTCGTTGTTCAGACGCAGCGTGCCAAAGGGAAAATCAATGAGTGAGAAGCTCTGCGGACACAGGTCGAGCTCCTCGCGACGAATGCGCAGCTGCCGCAGCAAGGTATTCAAGGGCGCGCTACGCTGCCCCGCTGGTACAAAGTTGGTCAACGCATGCAACCCCGTGTCCATGGCGACGCCGGAACGCAGGTAGTAGGAGTTCATCCCGCCAGACAGGCGATGACGCTCAAAAATCCGCACGCGCTTGCCATAATACGTCAGGCGCAGGCCAGCCGACAAGCCCGACATGCCCGCGCCAATGATGATAACGTCATAGCTGTCCATGCCAAACCGTTACGAGCGCTTGCCTGTAGTGTCAGTGTTACTGTCGGAACCAGACACCGGCACCGTTGCCTCCGGCGCCTTGCTGTCATCCGCAGTTCCGACAGTAGCCGCCGCTGCCTCAGCTGTGTTTTCAGCAGCCTCGGCCGACTTATCAGCCTCGTTGCCATCGGGCGCGGCGTCGTGCAAATCGTCCGTCAGACTCTTGACTTCAGGAACCGGCATGCCCAGGAGCTCATAGACCTCGGCGCCCTGCATGGTCTCGCGACTAAGCAGCGTTTCCGCCAGCAGTTCCAGCTGCTCGCGATGCTTCGTCAGCAAAGCGGTGACCCGGGCCTCGCCCTCTTCGACCAGGCGACGGATCTCCAGGTCGATCTCACGCGCCGTTTCGGGGCTGTAGTCTTCGCTGCGGGTGATGTCCCGGCCAATGAAAATATGTTCTTCACGGCCGATGTAGTTCAGCGGGCCCATCTTTTCGCTCATGCCCCACTGACAGACCATCTTCTTAGCAATGTCCGTCGCATGGCGAATATCCATGGACGCACCGCTGGTCAGTTCGTTGAAAATGAGTTTTTCGGCTACCCGCCCGCCCATGGACACGGCGATGTCGTCAAGCAATTCGCCGCGGGACATGGTATAGCGATCCTGCTGCGGCAATTGCATGGTCGCCCCCAGATAGGCGACGCCGCGAGGGATGATCGTCACTTTGTGCAACGGCTCGCTGTGCTCGCTCATGATGCCAACCAGCGCATGGCCAGCCTCGTGATAAGCCGTGATCCGGCGGTCCTTCTCGTCAATCTTGCGACTGCGACGCTCCTTGCCCCAGCGAACTTTGTCCCGCGATTCCTCCAGCTCGGGCATGCCAACGGTGTCTTTGTTCATGCGGGTGGCCAAGAGCGCCGCTTCATTAATCAGATTGGCCAGGTCCGCACCGCTGAAGCCCGGCGTGCCCCGGGCTATCACCCGCATATCCACCGCCGGGTCCAGGGCGACTTTTTTCGCGTGGATGCAGAGAATGTCGTAACGGCCACGTAAATCCGGCAGGTCGATGGCGATCTGACGATCAAAACGACCGGGACGCAGCAAGGCCGGATCAAGAACGTCCGGGCGGTTGGTAGCCGCCAGCACGATCACGCCGGAATTAGCCTCGAAGCCGTCCATCTCCACCAGCAATGCATTCAGGGTCTGCTCGCGCTCATCGTGCCCACCACCAATGCCGCTGAAACGGGAACGGCCAACGGCGTCAATCTCGTCAATGAAAATTAGGCAGGGCGCGTGCTTCTTGCCCTCTTCGAACATATCGCGAACCCGGCTGGCGCCAACACCAACGAACATCTCGACGAAATCCGAGCCGCTGATGGAAAAAAACGGCACGTCGGCTTCGCCGGCAATGGCCTTGGCCAGCAGGGTCTTGCCCGTGCCGGGCGGGCCTACCATCAACACGCCGCGAGGAATGCGGCCCCCTAAACGCTGAAAACGCTGCGGCGCCTTGAGGTACTCCACAATCTCCTGCATCTCATCTTTAGCCTCGGAAATGCCAGCAACATCCTTGAAAGTCACTTTTTCCAAGGACGGGTTTAGCATCCGCGCCCGGCTCTTGCCAAATTGCATGGCCCCACGATTCGCCGAGCGAATCTGCCTGGTGAACAGAAAATAAAAGACGCCAACCAGTAGCACAATCGGCAGCAACGACAGGATGATATTCAACAGCAGGTTATTCGATGAACGCACATCGCGCATCACGCCGGACTCACGCAGCATCTTGTCAAAAGAATCCGTATAGATGACCTTGCTGCGATAAGCCCGCAACCCCTCGGCACTGCCCAGGGGCACGTCCTCAGGCCAAAATTCGCCCACCAGCAGCTGCACGCTGCTGGACTGTTGCTCTTCCAACGTCACGCTGTGAATACGGCGACCCCGCAACAGCTCTTCAAACTCGGCCGCCTTCAGGTCCACGACCTTGGCCGCAGCGCCGCCACGAAAGGTCATGATCATCATCAGCGGACCCAAAAACAACAATACGGCCCAAAAGGCCAGGTGCTTCATCGGCGTGGGCAGCTTCTTGCCCGATTTTGGGCGTCGGTCCCGCGGGGTCTCAGTATCATCAGCCATGTGCGTGCTATCCTGAACTTTCTTCTATACCTAGATCGACTTCAACTCATTCATGCAACCGAATCCACAAAAAAAGGCCTTCAACCCCTTCAGGCTGAAAGCCCTGATTGTCTTGCCAGCAGCCTACTGCCATCGTCATGCCAACACCTGCAAAAACCAACCGGTGTGGCTTCTCTCCCGCCTGCCGTTGAGCCGTCATTTGCTCATTTTGAACAACATGTACACCAGCAGGGCCAAAACGACAACGCCCAACCCCGCAATGAGCGCAATAAAAAGCATTGTATGTTTCTTGTTCTCACGCAAGGCGCCATTGCGCTTCATCTTCGAGCGACCAGCCAAATTCTTCATGGCCGTGACCGATACGTCAACCGTCCCAGTCTCCTCCAAGTTGATCACCGTTGTCGCCCGCATGTCCGAACGCCGTTCCTCACTGTTGTCATAGAGGATCTCAACCCCGCCAACCTGTAGAATGTCACCGTTATTCAAGGGTACGATCTCAGTCTGGACTTTTTCACCATTGACGCGAGTGCCATTGGTGCTGCCTTCATCGCGAATGGCGAATGAGCCTGGAGCCTGCTGAAGCAGAGTACAGTGGTGGCCACTGATGGTCGGGTCTGCAATACAAATATCCGCACTCTCTGAACGACCGATGGTATATTGCTCGTTCGTCAAAGAGAATGATGCCCCACGCATCTGCTCTGACAAGATCAATATTTTTGCAGCAGCCATGTTTTTCCTTCTTTTCTCCTGAAAGTCTTCTGACCCAGGCTCTCCGCACCCGCACGATCAAACACTATCACCAGCCCGTGCGGGCATCAGTACTCTTTCCACAGCCAGACAACGGATAAATATAGCCGAAATTGCCACTTTGTGTAATTTTCTTACAAAAGCAACGCATTTAACTTATTGAAACGCTGATTGCTTCCGAGCCGCTGGCCATGTTTGCCAGAAGACTGACACTCACCTGAAAAACCCGTCAGGCCTTCACTGTTGGCGCTTGCCTTCTCCGAGGTTTTCTGAGGCGAGTAACTCCTTAATATAGTCTTGTGAACGCTGTGCGGCCGCCCATGACGGGTATTTCGCTGCCAATTCCTGCCAGGTCGCCAAGGCATCACGGCGACGCCCCAAAGCCAGGAAGATTCGCGTGGCCAAAAGCATCGCCCGAGGGCTATACACATCGTCCTCGGCCAAAATAAAACACTTGACCGCGTACGGCAAGGCCTGTGACGGGCTGTTT
>JAQWBY010000160.1 GCA_028706165.1 Lentisphaeria bacterium
TCCACCCTCCCAACCCCAGGACACCCCATGAAAGCACTCAGCCTGAGCATGATGATTCTCGCCGGCGCCGTCCTCCACGCCGCCGACAGCGTCGGAAAACGCCCCTACGAACTGGACTGGGCCGGCCGCATGGCGGACGCGCACCCCGCGATTGTCGATTTTGAGCGCGACGAGCCCTGGGTCGTCGAGACCAGCGATGCCATCGCGTCCTTCAGCCGCAGCCGCGAACAGCAGATCTGGGGCGACTACGTGGGCAAACTGACCTACCGCCGCGATGGCGCCATGCCCGTGGTCACGCTGCGGCCGCCGGCACCGTTGGCGCTGCCGGAGGCCTTCGACATGGTCGGCTGCTGGATCTACGGCAACAACTGGGCATGGGTGACCGAAGGCGACACCCCGCAGGTCGCCATCGCGCTCCTTTTTGCGCTTCCCGACGGCACGGAGCACGCAATGAACCTCACGCGCGTCAACTGGCGCGAGTGGTTCCTGCCCATACGGCGGCTTGACACGACCCAGCAACAACTTCTCAATCAGCCCGGCACGCGCTTCGCCGGCTTCCAGATCACCAACGGCCGCAACCGCCAGGACCGCACACTGTTCTTCGACAGTCTGAGCTTTTTCACTGACGAGCAGCCGCCGCTGACCTTCAAGCCCCGCCCGAAGCGCAATCTGCGGCCCTTTCCCGGACAGTCCCACGCCGCCAACACCGGCCCCGGCACCCTGCCCTTCCCCACCCGCGAAGAAACCATCCTGCCCGACAGCGCCAAACCCGGCGCAAAAAACAGCGTCAGCGCGGAAACCGACCGCAGCTTCGTTCTGCGCTACCAGGGGCCCGATGGCCTCCTCGCCTACCGTTACACGCCCTACTCCGGGAGCCCGCAGGTCCTCACGGCGCAATGGCAGAACAACGCGCCCATCAGCATCCTCAGCGGCGGCGGCGCGCAGTTTCCCGACGCTGCCACGCCGTACTGGGCGCCGCCCGAGGGCGGCGAGGTCATCAGCTGCACCATTGAGGGCGACGCCGTCGTCAGCCAGTGGCGTCTGCGTCGCGGCCAGGACAGCATCGACGTCCGCTACGACCTGCGCATCATGGGCAAGACGCTCGTCATCGACACCATCGCCCCCGGCGGCAAAGTCGGCGCGGTGAGCTTCGGCACCAACGAAGGCCTCAACGCCTCGCGCGCCATTGAGATACCCTACTACGACTATGCCAACGGCCGCCCTGCAGTGCTGGTGTTCACCAGCGGCGACGACACGCTGTTCTTCTCCGCCCACCTCGACTGGTACCGCTCCAACGGCAGCCGCCCCTGGGGCGCCAGCAAAACCAACGCCAACGGCACCACCGCCGCCGCCAATGGTGGCGTGCTGTACGTCCCCCGCACCGACGGCCAGCGCAACGACTGTTTCGAGCGCTTCTTCATCACGGTCGGGCCGGAATTCGCCGAGCACCTGCCCAACATCCCCAACCCGCCATCGCCCCACAAGCACATCACTGGCACCCACGCATGGCGCGCCCATGGCGCCGGCAACCGCGACAACGACAAGAAATACTGGCACAACATCTGGCGGCACGGCATGCGCCAAGTCCTCGTCACCGACCACGAAACCTGCTGGCGCGATGGCGGCGAAAGCTTCACTTTCCGCACCAAAGCCGCCCCCGGCAAAGGCGGCGACGCCGGTATGGCCGACTACTCGCGCTACATGCAGGACACCCTCGGCTTCGTCTACGGGCCCTACAACAACTTCACCGACTTCGCGCCCGTCAACGAGTACTGGCGCGTTGACCTGATCAGCCGCACGGCCGACAATCAACTCCAGAGCGCCTGGGCTCGCTGCTACGCGCCAAAGCCACAATATGCCGTCGAATATTGCGCCGAACTCAGCCCCATCAATCAGCAGAAGTACCGTTTCAGCACGGCCTACTGCGACGTGCACACCTCCGTCACGCCCTGGGGCCGCACCGATTACGACCACCGCGTCCCCGGCGCTGGCACCTTCGCGGCGACATTCTACGCCTTCGGGGAAATCATGCTCATCCAGAAAGCCACCTGGGAAGGCCCAGTTTATTCCGAAGGACCGCACCACTGTTTCTACAGCGGCCTCACCGATGGTAATTACGCCCAGGACCGCAACTACTACCTGCCCGAACGGCCCTGGCTCGTCGACTTCGATCTGCTCAAAATGCACCCCCTCGAATGCAATTTCGGCATGGGTAACATGGAGATGTTCTACGGCCGGAATGTCCCGTTAGGCGGCACTAGCGCCGAGCTGGACGCCAGCGTCGATCGCTTCCTCGCCGCCACCGTCGCCTTCGGCCACCCGTCCTTCCTGGTCAGCACCGGCGGCATGCGCCGCACCCTGCGCGGCTACTTCCTGCTGCAACAACTCCACAGCCGCTACACCCAGGCGAACATCGCCGCCATCCGTTACGCCGACGGCGACGGCCGCCTTTGGAATAGCAGCCAGGCCATCGCCAACCGCGCCTACGAACGCTCGCAACTCATCGTCGACTACCAGGACGGCACGCACGTCGTGGTCAACGGCCATCGCCAGGACGATCTGAACGTCACGGTTGCCGGCAAAACCATCGTCCTCCCACCCAACGGCTTCGCCGGCTGGACTGACGACGGCCTCGTCAATGTCAGCAGCGCCAACCAGAACGGCCTCCGCGCCGACTACGCCGACAGTCCCGCCTATCTCTACATCGATGGCCGCGACCAGGCCTTCCAACGCTTCCCCAAGGCCGCCGGCATGGGCGCCGGCATCTGCCGCCGCGACGACGTCAACCACTGGGAAGTCATCCTCTTCCAACAGGCCGACTGCGGCTTCGCAGTCAACGCCGTCAGCGCCGAAGCGCTCGATTTCGCCGGCAAGAACCTCGGCTCAGCCACGCTCCGCCGCGCCCGCGGCCTAACCTACGTCATGCCCGTCGCTGGCGCCTTCAGTTACCGCCTCCGTGAAGGCAAGGCCGAAGCCGCGCCGGAACTACGCTGTGACCGCGACGTGGTCGTCCCCGGCGAAACCGTCACCGTCTTCAGCCCCGACGGCAAGGCCCACGACCGACTCATCCCCAAAGACGCCCAGGCCGGGCAGCGTCTGTGGTTCGACATCGGCGGCGCCTGGATCGACTTCAGCGTCCAAGAGCTGACCCGCTGCGAGGGCACCATCACCGACACCACCCTCACGCTGCGACTGCTGCCGACCCAGCAGCGCCCCGTCGATCTGCTCTGCCAATTCGGCACCCAGCAACAGCGCGTGCCGGGCAAACCCGGCGAATGGGCCAAGGTCGCCTTCGCCCTGCCACCGGACGGCACGCCCGGCATGCGCCTCATCAGCGCCACCATCAGCGACGAGCAGTCCAGCCAGCGCTGGCAGAGCGGTCTGATCAGCACCTTCGCCCCCGAACGTCTCGCCGTCGATCTCCTCGAGAACTGGCACAGCACTCTGCGGCAACGCCAGGCGCCCGAAACGGCCGATCTCGGCACGAGCGGCGCCCGCGTCGAACGCCAAAAAGTCATGTCCTGCGGCGATGTCAGCCACAATGGCATCTTCATGCACCCGCCGTGGAAAGGCCAAGTCGGCGCCGTCGGCGCCAATTATGACCTGGAACTGCCCCGCACGGACGACGCGTGGTTCTTCCGCGCCCTGGTCGGTAAACGCGATGGCAGCCATCTCGGCGACGGCATTCTCTTCCAAGTCGCCGTGCGGAATGCCGCCGGCGAAGAGCGCCTCCTAGCCGAACACACGGTCGCCGAGCACCGCTGGGAACTCCTCAGCGCCGACCTCACGGCCTACGCTGGCCAGAAAATCACCCTGGTGCTCATTAGCGACGTCGGCCCCAATGACGACTCCAGCGGCGACTGGGCCTGCTGGGCCGACCTGCGCATCGAATCCAGCCGGCAGGTCGTCAGCTATGAGCTCGATCCGCTACCTGAACGCTACGCACAGGAAGCGCCGAAAACCGACCTGGTCATCGGCCCCGAGCTGCTGGCCACCGCCATCCGCGGTTGGCTCTGCTACGAAGGCCAGGGCTTCGACAGCAGGGAGCAGAGTTACCCCAGCACCGGCGTCCTAAACGGCGTCGACATCGGTCTGCTCAGTGCCGCCAGCGGCAGCGAAAGCAACAACACCTGGTCCGACGAACAGCGCACGCCCATACCCGCCAACGCCCTGCGCAGCATCGGCACCCACAATGTCTTTACCCTCCACAATCCCCAGCACGACTACTTCAAAATCCGGCGCTTCCGCCTCTTGCTGGAGCTCGCTGACGGCAGCACCGTCAGTTCATATACCTCCACCGCCGTCTTCACCCAGCCCATCGGCTGGCCACACGCCGAAGGCATCCTCGTCGATTTCAGCAAAAACATCGTCGTGCCCATCGCCTTCACCCCGCTGGCCAAGGACTGATCCGCCGCCATGCTGTTGACAAGCCGGCTTGCCAGATGATGTTATGGGCTTTTCCCGCCGGCGCTGACGATCGCCACGATGCAGTCAGTGCCGGCGGCTTCTATTAGCTCGTGTCAAAGGACCTCGTTTCACCTCATGTCAACACCATGGTTTGATACCCACCTGCATCTCGACGGCGACGACCCCGCCCAGGCCATCTTTGCCGCCGCCCGCCAGGAAGGCGTCGGCGCCTTCCTGGTCCAAGGCACCTCTCTGGACGACTGTGAGCGCACGGTCGCCCTGGCCGATCCCGAACACGGCGTCTACACCGCCGTCGGCCTGCATCCCCACGTCGCCGCTAGCTTCCAGGACATGGCCTTCTTCCGCGACCTGCTGGCGCGCCCAGGCGTCATCGCCGTCGGCGAAATCGGCCTGGACTACTACTACAACCACTCGCCCGCCGAGGTCCAGCGGGACGTCTTTGGCCGTTTTCTCGACCTGGCCATTGAGCTCGATTTGCCGGCGATCATCCACTGTCGCGATGCCTTCGCCGACTGCTACGCCATCGTCATGGAACGGCATTGCCCCGGCCTGCGCTGCATTGTGCACAGCTTCACCGGCACCCCCGCCGAAGCCGACCAGTGGCTCGAGCTCGGCGCCATGCTTTCCGTCAATGGCATGGTCACCTTCAACCGCGCCAACAACATCCGCGAGGCACTCGCGCACATTCCCATGTCGCGGCTGCTCCTCGAAACCGACTCGCCATACCTGGCGCCCATACCCAAGCGTGGCCAGCGCAACTGCCCCGCATTCCTACCCTATATCGGCATGCGAGTCGCCGAGGAAAAACAACTCCCGCCAGACAAAGTCGCCGACATCACCACCGGCAATGCCTGCGCCTTCCTCCACATCCCCGTACCATCACCGGTTGCCTGAGGCCGCCGCCGCACAGCATGCCGTGCGGCTACGAATGAGCCGTGAAATGCCGCCCTGGGCTGGTATGTATCGCGCTTTCAGCGCTTCAGCCGCGACGCGGCAATGAAATGCCAGATCGGCCAAGTTCGGCCCGGAGGGCCGTACCATGCATAGCCCCGGGTGAGGCGCCCGGAGGGCGCCGCAACCCGGGGTATGATAACAAGTTAGAATTGCGCCCGGAGGGCGCCACATTGGCTAGGCACGTCCAGACTCACCGCACCGGAGAGAGGCATATCGTGCATCCAACATCAATCATTCCTATGAAACACGCTGCCGCAAAGGTCGGCGGAAATCAAGGTCGGATGGTTGGGCGGCGGCGGGCCGTGGGTTTCCTGCAAATTGTCCCAGCGAAACACCGGGGTGGTTACTGACCGATGACGTCTCGCGGCCGTGGAGTGGGCGTCTCGCCCACTCCGACAAGACGGCTCATTAAACCGTCCTCGTCATCCACGCCGACCGTATCCGGCCCATCTCCCCCGCCGCACGAGCCGTGCGCACAGCGGCTGGAAGCCGCTGCTACTCTGGGCCCGTTATGACTCCGCTGCCGCAAAGGTCGGCGGAAATCAAGGTCAACTGGCTGGGCGGCGACTGGCCGTGGGTTTCCGGCAAATTGTCCCCGGTGTTTTCCCCACCGGGGTGGTTAC
This sequence comes from Lentisphaeria bacterium, assembly GCA_028706165.1. Classification (GTDB taxonomy): domain Bacteria; phylum Verrucomicrobiota; class Lentisphaeria; order Oligosphaerales; family Oligosphaeraceae; genus Oligosphaera. The sequence goes on from JAQWBY010000160.1 coordinate 6,006, forward strand.
TGACCGATGACCATCCTGCACATTTTTTCTGTTCGCCGGGGTCTTGACACGAACAAATACATGCTACTTTAAACTCGCATAACATTTATTAGCATAAAAAGTTTCAGTGCGAGTTCAATTCCTCGTTGTAACTGGGCGACTATCATGGGCATGGACGACGTCATCAACAAGCTGGACATCTTGTCGGAAGACTCCCAGTACGACTTGGCCTGCGCCTGCAGCAGCAAAAACCCCAAGGAGCACCGGCGCCGCGGCCTTGACGGCCGCTGGCTCTACCCGGTGCCACTGACGCGCGGCGGCTACGGCATCATGCTCAAGACGCTGCTGACCAACACCTGCAGCAGCGACTGCCGCTACTGCCCCCTCCGCCAAGATGGCAACACGGCGCGGCGCTGTACCCTCTCGCCAGACGAAATTGCGCGGGCATTCCTCGAATACGACCGCCGCCTGCATCTGCTGGGATTGTTCCTCAGCTCGGGTATCATCGGCAATGCCGACCGCACCATGGAGCGCCTGACCGACACGGCGGCAATCCTGCGCGAAAAATACCGCTACCGCGGCTACATCCACCTCAAGATCATCCCCGGTGCCTCGCCGGCGGCCATCCGCCGCAGCATGCAGCTAGCCACGGCCGTGTCACTGAATATCGAAACGCCCGGCGCGGAGCATTTCGCCAAACTCTCGCAATTCAAGAATTACGACCGGGACATCATCGCCCCGCTCAAACTCATGGCCGCCGAAACCGCCCGCGGCGCCGAATTCGCACGGGTGAAATGCACCACGCAATTCATCGTCGGCGCCTCGGATGAAAATGACCGCGAGATCGTCAAATACATGGACGGGATCTACAACCGCCTGAAGTTCGAACGCGTTTATTTCTCGGCCTACCAGGGCGGCCTGGGCCATCCCGACATCCCCGGCGAGAGCAGATTCACCCTGTCGCCACACGACCGCCTCACCCGCGAACACCGGCTCTATCAAGTGGATTTTCTGCTGCGCAAATACAACTTTGCCGCCGGCGAAATCGTCTATGCCGACAATGGCAATCTGGACCTCAGCCGCGATCCCAAGGAGCACTGGGCCATTGCCCACCCCGCCTTTTTCCCGGTCAAGATCAATCGCGGTGACCGCGAAGCGCTGCTGCGCGTGCCGGGTCTGGGCCCCGTTTCCGTCAACCGCATTATCAGCCAGCGCCGCCAGCGCCGCATCGGTTCCCTGAGCGATCTCGGCCTCCGTGGCAAGCTCGCCGCCAAGGCCCGCCCCTTTCTGGATTTCACCTGAAGAGCCCGCCGCCTCCAGTCCCGCGGCACGCTGCGTTTGCCGGCCCCGCTCAGAGCGTGGCGACCATGGTCTGCAAGGCCGTTTCGTGTTCCTGTAGCAGTTTCACCAGCTGGAACTGCGTGCGGCAGCGATCCAAATTATGCCCCTCGCGGTGAGTCTTGAAATAGACGTCGCCCTGCAGATAATCGGTGAGGAAACGCAGGCCGATCTCGAAGGTGATCAGCTGGCCGGCGAAGGGCAGCAGCTCGACTTCGGTCTTGGTCAGGCAGCCGTCACAGCCCTTCAGGTAGCCCTTTGCCAACGCCGCAAAGACGTCGTGGCGGAGCTGCACTTTACTCAGATCCCGCTCGTCTTCCGCAGCAGGGCTGACGCTGGTACGCACCAGATCGCCAAAATCGAAGAGCGACTGCCCAGGCATGACCGTGTCAAGATCAATGACGCAAATGCCCACGCCACTGATGTTGTCAAGCATGACATTGTTGAGCTTGGTGTCGTTGTGGGTGATGCGCTCCGGTATCGCTCCGCTGGCCTGCAAATCCAGGAGCCGCGGCGCAATATGCCGGGTCGCCGCCACGAAAGCAATCTCGTCTTTGGCCAACGCAGCGCGGTTCCGGCTGTCCGCTGCCAGGGCGGCATCAAACGCGACCAGGCGCGACGGCGTGTCGTGAAAATGCGGGATGGTCTCCTCCAGCCGCTCGCCGCCGATGTCCGCAAGCAGGGCAAGAAAGGCCCCGAAGGCCTTGGCCGCCGCATAGGCCTGAGCCGGCGTTTCCAGGATGTCGTAGGACGTTGCGCCCTCAATGAAAAGGTAGCAGCGCCAGCAAGCACCATCGGCATCGCGCCAGAAGGGCCGACCGTCTTGCGCCGGCACCAGCGTCAACGCGCGCCGGCTCGCATCGGCCTGGCCAGCCAGTCGCGCCGAACAATGCGCCAGCACCCGCGACACATTCGCCATCAGCTTCTCCGGCTCCCGAAAAATGGCCGTGTTGAGCCGCTGCACTATGTAGCGCACCACCGTACCCGCCTGGCTGCAGCGCAGCAGGCAGGTGTCGTTGATATGGCCATTGCCGTAGGGCACGACATCCAAAATATCACCGTACAACGCAAAATGGCGAGCGGCCTCGGAGGCTTTGCTGTTAGTCATGAACTCAATCCTCAACTTAGGTTGACAGTCATCGCAACCGCCGGCGATGCTACACACCGCACTGACACATCAACGCGCCAGCCGGCCGCGCCGGTTTCCGCATGAATATACGCCGCCGAAATAGCCGG
>JAQWBY010000161.1 GCA_028706165.1 Lentisphaeria bacterium
ACTCATGGCCGAGACCGTGGGTACTTACGGGACCGTGGGGAATGACGCTTTGGACTCAGGGGACTGGTTGACCGACTCTAGGGACTTCTGGTAACAACGTTTTCGGCAGGTTTTCGCAGCCGGATCCGACCGATCCGACCGATCAGACCGATCCGACCGATCAGACCGATCAGACAGATCAGACCGATCAGACCGCGATAACCAGAAAGAAGATCAGACCGATCAGACCGATCAGCAATCCGATCCGTCCGATCCGTCCGATCCGTCCGATCCGTCTGCGATAAAAGACAGTCGATCAGACAGATCAGACCGATCAGAAATCGGATCCGTCCGATCCGTCCGATCCGTCCGATCCGTCTGCGATAAAAGACAGTCGATCAGACAGATTGGCCAAGTTCGGCCCGGAGGGCCGGACCATGCGTAACCCCGGGTGAGGAGCCCGAAGGGCGACGCAACCCGGGGTGTGACAGCAACTTGGAATTGCGCCCGGAGGGCGCCACATTGGCTTGGCTCGTCCTACCGCGCCAGAGCGGCATGTCTGGCCGCCATTATCAATGGGTGACCGATTACCGTCCGAGGCGTTCTTTTCACCTCCTGACGGTTGCGGGAAAGCCATCGGCAAGTACATTATCCGGCATTCGTTCCCATACACTAAACACAAAGCCTCTCTTTTCCCTGAACCAACCAAGCAAGGAAGTACCATGAGCAGCGATAACACCAACGTCCTCGGCATTGATATTGGCGGAACCAAAATTGCCGTCTGCATCACCGACGCCAAAGGCAATATCCTGGCCAGCGACCGCATCGCCAGCGGTGCAGCCGCACCCTACGAAGAAGCGCTGCCGCAGGTCGTCTACCTCGCCCAGGCGCTGATCAAAAAAGCCGGTCTCAAGCACGACGACATCAGCGGCTGCGGCATCTGCGCCCCCGGCCCCCTCGACATGGCCGGCGGACGCATCATGAAGTCCCCCAATATGTCGTGGGACGCCGTGCCCATCCGCGACGACCTCGTCGCCGGCCTCAGCATGCCCGTCTTCATGGACAACGACGCCAACGCCGGCGTCCTCGCCGAGTGGTTCTTCGGCTGCGCCAAAGGCAAAACCGATGTCATCTACCTCACCATGAGCACCGGCGTCGGTGGCGGCATTGTCGCCGGCGGCAAACTCCTCGCCGGCACCACCGGCATTGCCGGCGAGCTCGGTCATATCGTCCTCGACCCCAACGGCCCCCTCTGCGGCTGCGGCCAACTTGGCTGCCTCGAGGCCTTCTGCGGCGGCCGTAGCGTCGCCCTGCAGTTGCAGGACAAACTCCGCTTCCGCCCCGACCACGCCATGTACCGCCTCCCCGATGTCCAAGGCAAGCTCGAAAACCTCAACTTCCAGGCGGTCCGCGAAGGCGCCAAACTCGGCATTCCGCTGGCCGTAGACATGTGGAACGAAATCTGCCTGCGCCTCGCCCAGGGCATCGGTATCTGCATGGTGACCTTCAACCCGCAGATGATCGTCCTCGGCACCGCCGCCTTCTACGCCGGCGACTTCATGCTCCAGCCCGTCCTCGCCCAACTCCCGCGTTTCGCGTGGAAGGAATTCCGCGACAGCTGCGAAGTCTGCATCACCGGCCTGGGCCCCAAAGTCGGCGAGCTGGCTGGCGCCTCCGTCGCCCTCAACGGTCTCTACGAAGCCGGCAAAATCACCCTGTGAGCCGCTGCTCGGCCAACACGTAATCGCCCGGGGAGCGGATGACATCGTCCGCTCCCCGTTTGTTTCCGCAACGTCCGCACCCACTCAACCGGGGGAATGCCACTCATGACCAAGCGCGCCATGCTGTTAGGCTTGCTCGCCGTGCTCTTCATCTGCGGCACCGGCTATATCAATGACCGGGTTCTCAACCTCGAAAGCATCAGCAACGGCCACCAGCTGCCCATTCTCGTCATCGGCATCCTCATGCTGGTCGTCCTCGCCATCAATCCCCTGCTGGGACGGCGACGCCTGCGCAGCGCCGAGCTCGCGCTGATCGTCACCCTCAGCGCCTGCTCCTGCGGCATCCCCGGCCGCGCCCTCATGGAGCAGTTCGCCCAAATCGTCGTCATGCCATACCACTGGGAACGCATCACCCCGGGCTGGCAGAGCAAAAACATGCTCCAGTACTTCCCCGCCGGCACCCTCGTTGATCCCGAACCGCAAGACGAAGTCGTCAACCGCTTCGTCACCGGCTCCGACAAGGCCGCTCAGCCCGCCGAGTCCTTCCACGACTGGCTGGGCATCAAGCTCGGGCAAGTACCTTGGCAACAGTGGCGGCCGCCGCTGGTCACTTGGCTGCCACTGATCTTCCTGACCACCATCGCCATGGCCTGCATGGGCCTCGTCGTCCATCGGCAATGGGCCGACCACGAGCACCTGCAGTACCCCATCGCCAATTTCACCAACGCCATCCTCGCTCAGGACGAAGGTAAAATCTACAACCAGCTCCTTCTTAACAAGCGATTCTGGCTTGGCTTCGCCATCGTCCTGGCCATTCGCGTCAACAACGGCCTGTACCAGTGGTTCCCCGAAGAAATGATCCCGGTGAAAATGACCCACTCCCTCTGGCCCTTCGCCTCCAAATGGCCGGCGCTGCACCGCAACCCATGGGCCTACGGCCTCATGCGCATTGAGTTCTTTCCCCTGGTCACCGCCTTCGCTTTCTTCCTCAGCTCGGAAATATCCTTCACCCTCGGCGTCTCGCAGATCCTCTGGGCCTGCTTCTGCATCCCCGTCGTCGGCCTCGGCATCAGTATGAACACCGACTACGAAATCGGTGGCTGGCAAGGCTGGCACCGCGCCGGCAGCTACACCGCCTTCACCATCATGCTGCTCTACTCCGGCCGGCACTACTACCTCGGTGTCCTCAAGGAAGCGCTCTTCCTCGGCAAACTCAAACTCAAGCTTTGGCGACAGTCCGAACCGACCTCCAGCGCGGGCCGCAGCGCCCCCGGCGCTGCCACCGCCATGCGCATCCTCATGATCAGCTGCCTGGGACTTTTCCTCCTCGCCGTCCGCCTCGGCCTGACCTGGCCCATCGCCGTCGGCGTCATCGCGCTCATGCTCATGATCTTCCTCGTTGTCGCGCGTATCAGCGCCGAAACCGGCATGTTCTTCATCCAGCCCGGCTGGCAGCCCTTCGGCGCCCTCATGGCCCTCTTCGGCGGTTTTGCCATCGGGCCGACGGCGATCGTCATCTCCTCACTTTTCTGCGCGGTGCTTTGCGTCGACCAGTGCCAGGCGCTGCTGCCTTACTTCATCAACGGCCTCAAACTGGGCGATCGCACCCGCATCAGCCCCGTCGCCATGACCCGCGCCGTCCTGGGCACCTACCTCATCGGCATCGTCGTCGCCGTCTTCACGGTCATCATTGTCTCATACGACTTCGGTACCCCTGTCCAATACCACTGGTCCTACTACCGCCTGCCGACCCTGCCCTTCCGCGCCGCCGAACCAGTTCTCCTCCAGCTCAAAGCCACCGGCACCCTCGATGCCTCCGAAGCCCTGACTGGCTGGCAGCGCCTCCTCGCCATCAAACCCAGCCCGACCTTCCTCTGGGCCGCCGGCATGGGCTTCATCGGCGTCATTCTCTTCAGTATCCTCCGCCTGCGCCTGCGCTGGTGGCCCCTGCATCCCTGCATGTTCCTCATCTGGGCGACCTACCCCATCACCGTCATGTCGCACGCCATCCTCTTTGGCTGGCTCATCAAAAAACTCTGCGTGCGCTTTGGCGGCAACCGCCTCGTCCTCCAACTCAAACCGCTGGCCGTCGGCGTCATTGCCGCCGATGTCGTTGGCGCCCTCATCTTCATGATCGCCGGCGCCATCTACTTCTTCGTCACCGGCGACCAGCCAAAGTCATACCGATACTTCCCACGCTGAACCCAACAACTACGACAGCGCCACCCCCAGCGCCGGCAAACACCCATTGCCGGCTTTTTTTTTGCGCTACTATCACCGCCCCTTGTTGCGATACTGACGAGGTTGTATAATGACTTATGCCTATCCTATGTGACCTTGTGAGATATAACCACCACACGTCTGCGAAGGGATCTTAGTCATGAAACGTTGCTTCACCCTCATCGAGTTGCTTGTCGTCATCGCCATCATCGCCATCCTGGCCGCCATGCTCCTGCCAGCACTCGCCAAGGCCCGTGAGAAATCCCGCGCCATCGCCTGCGTCAGCAACCTGAAGCAAATCGGCGTGCAGTGCGCCCTCTACGCCAGCGATAACGACGACAACATTCCCGTCAAATTCACTTACGGCCAAAACGTCAACCACTGGGCCGTCTGCCTCACCCGCGGTCTCACCGGCACAACCACCCTGGATAAGACCTACTACTGCCCCAGCGCCATGCCGCAAACCCTAAACACCACCAACACCTACGGCCAGCGTTACAACACCACCCTCTTCGGCAGCGCATGGGAAACCAACCAAGGCACTCCCGTTCTTACCAAAAGCGTCCCTATTACCGGCAGCCCAAACGGAAACGAAACCGCCGCCTGCATCAGCCTGATCAAGGCCACCCAGCCCAGCAGTTACCCGCACGTGTTCGACTCAATCTTTCACAGTAGCCTCGGCTCACCCAACGGTGGCGCTTCCGCCTACTGCGTCTACTCCGGCAACCGCGGCATCGTCTTCCGCCATAACGGTGCCACCAACTCACTCTTCATTGACGGCCACGTCCTCAGCGCCACCATCGGTACCTTCAAGGCCGCCATGGGCCCAGGCGCCAATTTCACCAATATCCTCGTCAAACCAGATGCGTCCGGATACCTCTAAGCAACGCTCCATAAAGCCCCGCCGTTAGCGGCCGTACCAGCAACCACCAACGCCCACCAGGACTCCCCCAAGTGCCCGGCGGGCGTTGTTTTTTGCCCTTGAGGGATTACATTTACTGCTTCATTTTTGCCACCGTTTTTGACTAGCACGGCGGCATTTTTTCCCCGCAGCCCAAGCCTCCCACTCGCGGCTTGGACTGGCTTGTGACGACATGGAGCGAAAGGGCGTGTGTGACCATGAGTGCATTTTCTGACTGGCAGGGCAAAGCGAACGACATCATCATCGGCGTAGCCTCGGATCACGGCGGCCTGCCCAAAAAACAACTCCTGCTTCCCGCCCTGCAGAAAAAAGGCATCAAGGTCGTCGATCTCGGCCCCTGCACCCTCGATCCCGAAGACGACTACACCGACTTCGCCGTCAAAGCCGTACAGGCCCTGCGCCAGCAATCCATCACCTGCGGCATCCTCATCTGCCGCAGCGGCGTCGGCATGTCCATTGCCGCCAACCGCTTCCACGGCATTCGCGCCGCACTCTGCGACACACCCAAAAAAGCCCAGCTCAGCCGCAGCCACAACGCCTCCAATATCCTCGTCACCGGCGGCGACAATATGAGCGACACCGACTTTATGGCCACCGTCGATGCCTGGCTGGCAACGCCATTCTCCTACGAGGAACGACACATCCGCCGCCTCCGCAAGGCCGAAACCCTCACTTACGATCCCAACGCCGCCCTCAGCGCCGTCGACCCCGAAATCGCCGCCATCATGGCCCGCGAACAAGACCGCCAAAACCGCAGCCTTGAGCTCATCGCCTCCGAAAATTTCGCCAGCGCCGCCGTCCGCGCCGCCGCCGGCTCCGTCATGACCAACAAGTACGCCGAGGGCTACCCCGGCAAACGCTACTACAACGGCTGTGTACACGTCGATGAAGCCGAAAGCCTCGCCATCGAACGCGCCTGCAAACTGTTTGGCGCCGAGGCCGCCAACGTCCAAGCCCACTCCGGCAGCCAAGCCAACATGGGCGCGTACTTCGCAGTGCTCAACCCTGGCGACACCGTCCTGGCCATGCGCCTCGACCACGGCGGCCACCTCACCCACGGCCACGGCGTCAATTTCAGCGGCCGGACCTACAACTTCGTCGGTTACGGCGTCTCGCCCGAAACCGAAATGCTCGACTACGACGACATCGCCCGCCTCGCCCGCGACAACAAGCCCCGCCTCATTCTCGCTGGCGCCAGCGCCTACCCCCGCACCATCGACTTCGCGCGGCTCCGCGCCATCGCCGATGAAGTCGGCGCGCTACTCATGGTCGACATGGCCCACATCGCCGGTCTCGTCGCCGCCGGCATCCACCCCAGCCCGGTGCCCTACTGCGATATCGTCACGTCTACCACCCACAAGACTCTCCGCGGCCCCCGCGGCGGCCTGATCCTCGCCAAAGCCGACTTGATGAAAAAGATCAACTCGCAAATCTTCCCCGGCATCCAGGGCGGCCCACTCATGCACGTCATCGCCGCCAAGGCCGTGTGTTTCCACGAAGCCCTGCAGCCGTCTTTCGCCGCCTATCAGCGCCAGCTGGTCAAAAACGCCGCCTGTCTCGCCAGCGAGCTCCAGAGCCGCGGCTTCCGCATTGTCTCCGGCGGCACCGACAACCACCTCATGCTCGTTGATCTGCGCCCCAAGGGCGTTACCGGCAAGGCCAGCGCCACCGCCCTCGACAAGGCCGATATCACCGTCAACATGAATCTCATTCCCTTCGACCCCGAAAAACCCTTCATCACCAGCGGCGTCCGCATCGGCACCCCCGCCGTCACCACCCGCGGCATGAAAGAACCCGAAATGCGCGATATCGCCCGCCTTATCGCCAAGGTCATTGACAATATCAACGACGAGGCCATCTACGGCGCCGTCCGCGAAGAAGTCGCAAAACTCACCGCCCGCTTCCCAATGCCCGAATTCGTCACCGAATGGGATAACTGACAGCAGCGCAGCGCTGCGCCAGGGGGTGCCGTCGAGTGCAGTCGAGTGCCATCGAATGTTAAGGAGTCCCACTGGTCTCAGATGGCCTCGGAACCATCCGGTAGCAATGACTGACCGATTTTAACAAACCTGCGTGAGTCGTCGGGAAAAAATCGTCATACCGGCGTTTGGACTTGCCGCGCAGCGGCAAGACAAAACGCCAATAATCTGCGTTAATCTGCGGAATCTGTGGATAAAAAAAATCTGCGTTAATCTGCGGAATCTGTGGATAAAAAAAATCTGCGTTAATCTGCGGATAGAACGAGAAAAAATCGTCATCCGGCGTTTGGTCTTGCCGCGCAGCGGCAAGACCAAACGCCAATAATCTGCGTTAATCTGCGGAATCTGTGGATAAAAAAAATCTGCGTTAATCTGCGGATAGAAAAGGTAGTCAACGATGGGATCAGTGCCCCACCCGACCATGTTCCAAAATGACGACGGCGTCTATGATGCGACGCCGACCTACCTCTTCGACCACGCCGAACTCTACCGCAGCAACGCCCGCGAAGCCGGTTTATGCTGGTTCCGCGAAGCCCGCTACGGCCTCGGGGTCACCTACGGCCTGCATGCCCTCCTCGGCCGCGGCGAACAGGTCCAAATCGACGACGACATCAGCGCCAGCGACTACCGGCACCTCGCTGACCGCTTCACCGCCAGCCGTTTTGAGGCCAATGAAATCGTCGAATTCGCCATTGCCAGCGGCATGCGCTACCTGTCCTTCACCGCCCGCAACAGCGACGGCTTCTGCCTCTTCAACTCGCAGCTCAGCGACTTCACCAGCGCCAAGGCCGCCGCCGGGCGCGACCTCGTCGCCGAAATGGCGTCCATCTGCGAATACCACGGCATCGGCCTCTGCCTCCAGTACTCCCACGGCCAGGACTGGCATCACCCCAACGCTCCCGGCGCCAAAACCGACAAGGCCGCCATGGACCTCGACGCGTACCTGGAATTCATGTCCGGCCAGATGCACGAGCTACTCACCCAGTACGGCCCTATCGCCGCTATCTGCCTCGACGGCATCGCCACGCCACTGGCCGGCAACAGCCAGGACTACCGCTGCCAGGAACTCTACGATCTCATCCACCACCTGCAGCCACAGACCCTCGTCGCCTACCAACAGGGACTCGTCGGCAGCGAAGACTTCTTCAGCGCCAATCACCAACTCCCCACCGAAAATGACGCCGACTGCGGCTTCTTCTTCACCCACAGCGACCGCCCCCAAGAACTGCACTCCAGCCTCACCCCGGAATCATGGGGATTCCACGCCGAACAAGCCGGTAAACACCTCCGCGATAAACAAATCTGGGCCATGCTCGAACAAACCGCCCAACACCAGACAAATCTCCTCCTGAACACCGCCCTCATGCCCGACGGCTCCCTGGACCTGGAAGACATCGACGCACTGCTACCCGTCAGCCAACGCATCGAAGAACACGGCTTCCCACAAGCATAAGCTCTGTCTATCCGCAGATCCCGCAGATTTTTTCTATCCACAGATTTTTTCTATCCACAGATTTCGCAGATTAACACAGATTTTTTCTATCCACAGATTACGCTGATTAACACAGATTTTTTTTAGATCTGTATGGCTAGTTTTGCAGTTTGCGGTTGTCTTGCGTGCAATCAAGACAGGATAGTGCAGATTTCGGGATAGCATGGAGGGAAAAAGCTTTTCTGGCATTGAAGTCATGTTAGC
>JAQWBY010000162.1 GCA_028706165.1 Lentisphaeria bacterium
GACATCGATCTTTTTCATGTGGACATGGTGGTGTCCGGCTGCGATGGCGCCTGCGGTCAACGCGGCTTCTATAGCTCGGACCTCAATCTGTCGCGCCTCGAACGCAAGACCATGGCCATCGCCGACAAGGTCGCCATCGTCACCGAAAGCACCAAGTTCGGCAAGAAGAAACTCGCGAACTTCGCACTGCCGCACGAGGTGGACCTACTGGTCACCGACGACGCACTGCCCAGCGAGGAAAAGGACGCCCTCGAACGCGCCGGCGTCGAGGTGACCACCGTGGCACTGTAGATTCTTTTTTTGCCTCACGCGAAGCCGCGAAGGCGCGAAGAAGATGGCGTGCGAGGGGGTGTCTCTTTTTCCTCACGCGAAGGCGCGAAGCCGCGAAGAAGATGGCGGCTGGTCTTGCCGCTGCGCGGCAATTCCCGCCGCCGATTAAAAGGCGCGATGGGCGTTCGTGGCCGCGAGGGTGTTTTTTTCCTCACGCGAAGGCGCGAAGGCGCAAAGGGCGGCCGTGGCCGCGAGGGTATTTTTTGCTCACGCGAAGGCGCGAAGGCGCGAAGAAGAGGGCGGCTGGTCTTGCCGCTGCGCGGCAATTCCCGCCGCCGATAAAAAGGCGCGATGGGCGTTCGTGGCCGCGAGGGTATTTTTTCCTCACGCGAAGGCGCGAGGGCGCGAAGAAGAGGGCGGCTGGTCTTGCCGCTGCGCGGCAATTCCCGCCGCCGATAAAAAGGCGCGATGGGCGTTCGTGGCCGCGAGGGTATTTTTTCCTCACGCGAAGGCGCGAAGGCGCGAAGAAGATGGCGGCTGGTCTTGCCGCGAGTTTTTTGCCTCACGCGAAGCCGCGAAGGCAATTCCGTAGCGGCACGGCATGCCGTGCCGCAGGCATGCCGTGCAGCAGGCTGCGTCATCTGCGGAAAAAAAAAGTGTCATTGGCGGCCAACTACGGGTAATACCTACTTGTGGAGCAACCTGCAATTGGGTATAATTACGGCGCGAGAACACCTAGGTATTTTTTCCTTCATGACGGGCATGGCCTCCTCGTCGCCTGCCCGTCGTTGTCATCCGGGGCCCTTGTATGCCATATGTGCGGCGGACGCATTTTTTATTTGTCATTGCTTGGCTGTCATTCGTGGCGGCGGCGTTGGCCGCGGCCGGCCCGCAGGCTTCGACCGGGCAGGTGGGCTTCGGGACACCCGCCGTCGTGGCATTAATCGCGGCGACAGTCCTTGTCTTGCTGCTGCTGCCGGTGCTGCTAGCGATGACCGTTACCATGCGCAAGCGCCTGGCCGAAGAGCTGCAACGCCGCAATTTCCAGCTCCAAACGGCCTCACAGATGGCCGATATGGTCTATATCCATGGCGATGTTGACGAACAACACGACGGCGGCCCCGGCGACTGGAAAAGACTGGTCACCATCGAAGGCAATGAAGACGGCCGCTTCTGGCCAGTGCTCTCCGACGGTACGCTCATGCATGTGCGCGAATGGGCCAATCCTGACGACATCCCGACGTTGCGCAAGGCCTACGCCAAGCTCAAATCCGGCCTCAATGACACGGTCATCGTGCGCTATCGCGCCGGCGCTTGCGTCGGTCGCGAACGGCACTACGAGGCGCGCGCCCGCATCAGCCGCCATGAGCGCAGCGGCCGCCTGCTCTTCTTCGGTATCATCCGCGATGTCACCGCCGAAGAAGAAGCAAAAAAGATTGAGCTCGACAGCTGGCGCGTCTTCCAGGAGCTGTTGGACAACCTGCCCATCGCCGTCGGCGTCAAGGACATCGACAATCAGTTCCGCTACGTGGTCTGTAACAAGTACTTCCGCAAGAACGTCAATTTTGGCGTGGACAACATCATCGGTCGCAATGACGACGAGATTGGCGTGCATGCCGAGAGTATCGGGCTCTTCAATCGCCAGGACGCCATGGTCGCGCAAAGCGGCCAGTCTCTCAACGTGATTGAGTCCTATGTGCAGCCCGACGGCAGCCGCGTGGTCTTCCAGAAGACCAAGATGGCGTTGACCTTGCCCAGCGGCGCCCGCTATCTTATCACCTCCGGCGTGGACATCACCGAGCAGCAGCGACTGCTTGAGGCCGAGCGCGTGGTAAACGAATGCCTGTCGGCGGTGGCGCTGCCGGCCAATTTCCATGCCAAGCTCAATCGGGTGGTGGACATCATCGCCCGGCAGCTCAAATGCGACCGCGTCACGGTCGGGCAGTTCTTGGATAATGGCGCCGACTACGAATTCCTCAGCGAATATGTGACCACGGGAGTTCAGCCGCTATCGCAGATACCAGGTGGTAAAGATCTGATATGCAAGTACTACGGGGAATTTCGCAAGAACGAGCTGCAGGCCTTGTCCGACACGCAGCCCTATCACGAGGGCGTGATTGTGGCGACCACGGCCGCGCGGTCGCTACTGGCGGCGCCGATATTCGTTGACGGTGAACTGTGGGGCTCCATCGCCATCGCCTTTGTGCAGGAGCCGAGGCATTTTACCATCATTGACGAAGACCTGATCCGCTCGGCGACACAGATACTGGCAATGGCGCAGGCGCAGCAGTGCTGGGTGAATCAGATTGCGGCGGCGCATCGCGAGCGCGCGCTGATTCTCAACAACGTCAACATCCCCATCATGCTCTTTGATGCCCAGGGCAAGCTCTGTCTGGTCAACACGGCGGTGTGCGAGCTGACCGGCCATAGCGAACGGGAGATGCTTAGTAGCAAGTGCTGGGAGTTCTTCGGCTGCGGCGACAAGGATGACTGCCCGGTGGCCAGGGCTCTCAAAACCAAACAAGCGTCATCGTGCCTGCGCACGTATCGCGACAAGACCTTCATCATGACGGCCGAGCCAATACTCGACGACAATGGCGACCTGCTCTACGTCGTTGATAGCGCCTTCGATGTGACCGAACTCAGCGAGGCCCGCCGTCAGCAGGCGGAGGCCTTGGCGGCCGCCCAGGCCGCCGACCGGGCGAAGAGCTATTTCCTGGCGACCATGAGCCACGAAATCCGCACGCCGCTCAATTCGGTCATCGGCTTCGCCGAACTGCTGCAAACCGACCGCTGTACGGATGAAGAGCGGCGGCAGTACCTCGAAGCCATCAGTCTCTCCGGTCGCGCCCTGCTGCTGCTGATCAACGACGTGCTCGATCTGTCAAAGCTCGAAGCCGGTCAGACCGCTGTCACCCTCGCGGAAACCGATGTTCTGGCGCTGATCGAGGAAATGCGGGCGATCTTCCAGCCGAAAGCCCGCCAAAAAGGCCTGGACTTCGAGCTGAATTGCCCCCCGCACATGCCAATGCTGATGCTCGACGGCGCCCACTGCCGGCAAATCCTCTTCAATCTCATCGGCAACGCCCTCAAATTCACCCACTTCGGCAAGGTCACTATCGCCGTGACGCTGACGCCCGAGGACGGGACGGACCGCGCCGATCTGCGCATCGTCGTCAGCGACACCGGCATCGGTATCGCCGAGGACTTCATGGACCGGCTTTTCATGCCCTTTACGCAGCAGGACATGGTCAGCGGCAACCGCCAATACGAAGGAACGGGCCTGGGCTTGACCATATCGTCCCGCCTCGCCAAACGTATGGGCGGCAATCTGTTGGTAGACAGTCGCCAGGGCGAGGGCAGTACCTTCACCTTCCACATCCCCGCCGTCCAATGCGTCAAGCATGTCAGTCTGCGCGAAGACGCCGCCGTCGTCGTTCACGACACCAAGCGCAGCGAGGGCGACGGCCCCCTGCGCGCTCTGCTGGTCGACGACGTGCCCATGAACCTCAAGCTGCTCAGCACTCTGCTGCAAAAGGATGGCGTCGTCGTCGTCGCCGTCGGCAGCGCCCACGAGGCCCTCGCAGAACTTGATCACCAAGCCTTCGATGTCGTCATGACCGACCTGTGGATGCCTAACATGAACGGCGCCGAACTCGCCGCCGCGATCCGCGAACAGGAACGGCTCCAACACCTCAAAATCTACGCCGTCACCGCCGATATCGAGGCCAATACCAATTTCGATTTCAATGTCTTCGATGGCGTCGTCATTAAGCCAATCACCCGCAAGCGCCTCCGCCAAATCCTCGGGCTGAAAGACAAATAGTCTACCCGCAGGTGACTTTTTCTATCCGCAGATTACGCAGATTAACGCAGATTTTTAAAAGGCAAAGTGAATGGCGGCAAGCCGCCATTCACTTTGCCGATGCCTTTGTCTTCTTCGCGTCTTCGCGTCTTCGCGTGAGGCAAAAAAATACCCTCGCGGCAAGCCGCGAAGGAGAGAGCGACGGCGACCTGACGGCCGCGGCACGGCAATTCTGTAGCGGCACGGCAATTCTGTAGCGGCACGGCATGCCGTGCCGCAATCAGCGTAATCTGCGGATAGAAAAAACTGTGGCCAGGGGTTTTGTTGTTACTTTTTCACAGCACTTGCGGGTGTTGGTGGTCATGCTGGTGGGTGCGGGTCTTGTCGGCGTCATGTCGTGGCCTATACTAAAGAGCGGGTTTTGCCGTCGCTGCCGGCGGCGGGGTGGAGCCGGGGTATAGCGGTCGGCTCACGGGGTTTATACGGCGCACGGGCGGGAACATGGCGTAGCATGGCGATCAGTTGGAAACGCAATTTATATCTAGTGTGGATTTCGCAGCTTTTGGCCATGGCCGGTTTTAGTGCGATCACGCCGTTCATCCCGGTATTCATCCGCGATCATTTTGGCATATACGACGAAAAAGTGCGTGGTGCGTGGGTATCGGCGCTGACCTTTTTTGGCATGTTCAGCTTTTGCGTGTCGGCGCCCTTATGGGGCATGCTGGCGGATCGTTTTGGGCGCAAGATGATGCTCTTGCGGTCGTATTATGTCACCGCGCTGTTGTTTCCGCTGCTTTATTTTGCGCCGAACATGATTGTGCTGATCATGCTGCGTTTTTGCGTATCGGCCTTTTCGGGCACAGTCACCGCCGCGCAGACCCTGGTGGTGACGACGACGCCAGAGGAGAACCACGGCTTTGCGTTGGGCATGCTGAGCACGGCGGTATGGAGCGGCAACATGTTCGGCTTCATGGCCGGCGCGATGATCGTGAATTACTGCGGCTACTTCTGGGGCTTTGCCATCTGCGGCATCATGTATTTGCTGGGTGGCCTCCTCGTGCAGTTCTTTGTCAAGGAGGACTTTGTCCGCCAGCCCAAGCCTCTGATCACGGCTGGTCCGGTGAAGAAGCCGGGCTTGCGCGGGGTGATCCACGCGTATTCGCTGAGCGTGTGGCTGATGTTGCTGCTCTTTGTGCTCATGGGCCTGTCCCGGCGCTATGACGAGCCCTACCTGGCCATCCTGGTCGAGGCCATCCACGGCACGGTGGACACCTCGTACTACACCGGCATCATCAGCGCCGGCGCGGCGCTGGGCGGGGTGATCTCCGGCGTGGTCCTGGGTCGGCTCTGCGACCGCTATTCGCCGTTGAAGCTGGCCTATCCGCTCATTGGCCTGTCCTTTCTCTTCATGCTGTGGCAGGCCTTTTCGCAGAATCTGCTGTCGCTGGGCGTGGCGCGCTTCGGCTGTTTCATGGCTGCCGGCGGCCTCGAACCGGCCTTCCAGGCGCTGTTGGCGCAGATGGCCCCGCCAGAGAAACGCGGCACGCTCTTCGGCATTGCGTCGAGCCTGCGCATGACGGGCATACTACTGGCGGCGCTCAGCGGCGGCTTCGTCATCTACTTCCTGGGTACCCGCGCCATCTTCGTGGCTGCGGCGTTGCTCATGTTGACCCTGCTGCCCTTGTTGTACTGGTCCACCAAATACCGCCGGCAAACACCGGCGAAAGCCAGCTGAACCCAGAGGAGAGTGACCATGACGAACGTCCGTGATTTTGGCGCCGTCGGCGACGGCATCAGCAAAGACACCGCGGCCATCCAGCAGGCCATCGACGCCGGCGGCATCGTCTATTTTCCGCCCGGCACCTACCTGGCCGGCACCCTCTATCTGCGCAGCCACGGCGGGCTGGATCTCGCGCCCGGCGCGGTGCTCAAGGCCAGCCCCGACCCGGCCGACTACAACGCGGCGGAGTTCTGCCCGCAAAACCGTGCGTCGACCATGGAGCGCGCCAGCGGTGGCCATTTCATCGTCGCCGTGGAGCAGCACCACCTTGTCATCCGCGGTGGCGGCCGCATTGACGGCAATCGCGCCGCGTGGCTGCACGAGGCCGATCCGAAGAATCCCGTGTGGTATCAGTGGACTTGGCGGCCCTCGCAGATGCTGTTCTTCTGCGAATGTCAGGACCTGTGGATCAGCGATGTCGAGCTGGTCGACGCACCATACTGGACCTGCTTCCTTCACGGCTGTCAGCAGGCGACATTGCGCGGTCTGCATATCTACGGCGATCGCATGGTGCCCAACAACGACGGCATTGACATCGACTGCTGCCAGCAGGTCACCATCAGCGACTGCGTCATCAATTCCGCCGACGACTGCATCACTCTGCGCGGCAATCCCGACCCGCTGCAGACTGCCCGGCCTTGCGAGTACGTCGCCGTCAGCAACTGCGTTTTGGCCAGCGGCTACGCCAATGCCATCCGCATCGGTGTGGGCGACGGCGTCATCCGTCACTGCACCTTCAACAACATGATTATCCACGACACGCGCACCGCCATCTGCGTGGTCTGCAAGTACAACCCCAAACGCGGCGTCGGCACCGACATCAGCGATATCAGCTGCGCTAATTTCCAGCTCGACGTGCAACGGCCGTTCAATATCAAACTCGATAACGCCGCCGGCTTCGCCGAGCCGTCGCCCCGCAGTATCCGCAGGATGTATTTCTCACAGATGCGCGGCCAGGCCGAACTCAGCAACTACATCCACGGTAATGGCGTCGGCTGCGTGGACGATATTCGCTTCCACGATCTCGCCTTCACCTACCGCGGCGAAGGGCCGCGACCCGACCGCGACAACAAGGGCAACTGGGGCCGTAGCTCCACCCACGCTGTATTCGATGTCGCCCACGCCAAGAACATCGCCTTCGAGCAGGTGCGCGTCGCCTGGGACGGCGAGCGACCTGGCTGGCGTTACGACCTCGAATGCAACCACGCCGATGGTATCACCCACAATGCCTGCGCCTTCAGCAAAGGCGTGCACCGGCATTAAACACACGCCATCTGCGGACTTCTCTTTTTTTATCCACAGATTCCGCAGATTAACGCAGATTTGGCGGCATGTCTTGCCGCTGCGCGGCAATCCACGCCGCCGGGTAATTTTTGCTCACGCGAAGCCGCGAAGCCGCGAAGAAGACAAAGGCACCGGCAAAGGGAATGGCGGCTTGCCGCCATTCCCTTTGCCTTCTTAATAATCTGCGTAATCTGCGTAATCTGTGGATAAAATAATCTGCGTTAATCTGTGTAATCTGTGGATAAAAAAGCCTTTGCTTATTCGTCCTGGTAGCGGATTTCGTAGAGTTTCCAGCCGACTTGGCGGACGCCATCGAGGAGTTCGTGGTAGGGCAGGTCGGTGCCGGTAAGGAGCCCGATTTCGGCGTTAGCGCCATCGCTGCGGCCGGTGGTTGCGCAGTCGCCGAGTTGGAACCAGTGGGCGCCGACGAAGAGCGGGCTCTTGAGGGCGCTGCGGATGTAGGTGACGTATGCGTCGCGTCGCGCTTCCTGGTCGGGCACGGGCTTGAGACTGGGGTAGAAGTAGCCGCGCACGAGGGTGCCGAAGTGGAATTCGCCGACCATCACTGGCATATCGACGCCCTCGGGGAGCGCGAAGCCGTCCAGGGTATAGCGGTAGAGATTGTAGCTGACCACATCGCAATGGCGCGCGGCGGCGCGGCTGGCGTTCTCATTCCAGGGCGAGAAGCGGCAGCCGAGATCGAGCTTGTGCGGCGCAATTTCCTTGATGATGGCGTGGATCGTGCTGAAGTACTGGTCGGCGATGTGGGTGTAGAACGCGTTCATGTCGGCGGCGCTGGCGTCCTTGTCGGGCTGGTCGGTTTTGGCGAGCCAGTCGTCCCAGCTGGCGTAGTTGCTCTGCCAGGCCTGATTGAGTGCGGCGACGTCCTGGTATTTCTCCTTCAGCCATGCCAGCATGGCGATTTTCGCGGGCTGGGTGGCTGGCGATGCGACCGTGGCTTTGGCGAGGCTCACGCCGTCACTGCCCCACGACAGCTCATTATTGACGAAGAAGCCGATGCACCACGGGTCGTCGTAGGCAAATTCATAGCGGCCCAGGCTATGGCGCAGCGACCCGGCAAATTCCGGTGCAAAGGGATCGGGGAATTTTCCCCAATGGCCTTTTGAGCCCTCGATGCTAATGCCTCTGGCGCCGACGGATGCCACGTATGGGGTGCGGCGCATGCGGGCGATGTCCATGGACGACCAGTTGGCGATGGTGTTCATGCCCCAGCTGCTGAGGCGGCGGTGGATGCGGTCGGAGAAGATAGCGTCCCAGTTTTCGCCGTATTTGCGGTAGAGATTGGCGGCTGGGAAGCA
>JAQWBY010000163.1 GCA_028706165.1 Lentisphaeria bacterium
CGCACTCATGCACCCGCCGGGCGCGATTGACCTCGCCGGGTTGCAGGTGGCTGAAGATCAGAGTCTTTTGCCAGGCCGGATTGAGACACACGGCCAACACCGGCCGGGGTTCCATGTTAAGTTGCATTGGCATAGTCGCTACTGTTGGCGTTGTCTGTATGGACGCTATGGACGCTATGGACGCTATCTTGGTCACCGCCAAGCCGTCTCCGGCGGCCAATTCGTCATTCCCCACGGTACCGTTGATACCAACTTAGCCAGTGCCGGCACGGCTCAGGTGTGGTAATCCGCATTGATTTTCACGTAATCGTAGGTCATGTCGCAGGACCAGACGGTGAAGGCGCCCGGACCGGCACCGAGGTCAAGATTGATGGTCAATTCCTTGGCCTTGACGATCTCGGCCAGTTCGGCTTCCGGCGTGCCAGCGTCCATCCCGCGACGCACCACCGGCGTGCTCATGAAATCCAGATTGACCATGGTCGGATCAAATTCGCAGCCGGAGTAGCCCGCCGCACAGAGGATGCGGCCCCAGTTGGGATCGGCACCGAACCAGGCGGTCTTGCAGAGCGCTGAGTTGGCGATGGCCTCGGCGCAGCGACGCGCGTCGCTGTCGTTCTTCGCGCCAACGACGTTGATTTCCACGAAGCGGGTGACGCCCTCGCCGTCAAGCACCATCTCGCGGGCCAGTCGCGCCACTACTTCGACGAAGGCCTGGAAGAATGCCTCGGCCTCGGGCGTGCCGGCTTTGATCAGGTCGTTGCCCGCGGCGCCGTTGGCCAGTGCGATCACAGTGTCGTTGGTGCTGGTGTCGCCGTCGACGGTGATGCGGTTGTAGGACAGGTCCAGCGCCCGCGCCAGGCAGTCGTGCAGCGCCTGGCGTTCAACAGCGGCGTCGGTGGTGATGTAGGACAGCATAGTCGCCTGCAGCGGCTGCAGGCGCAGTTTTGGCGCAATCATGCCGGCGCCCTTGGTCATGCCGCCAATGCGCACCGTAGTACCGCCAATATCCACAGCGACGGCGTAGCTCTTGGGTTTGGTGTCCGTGGTCATAATGGCATCGGCCGCATCGCGACCGCCGTCGGCAGCAAGCGCCTTCACGGCCGTGTCCACGCCTGCGAGGATCACGCCCATGGGCATGGGCACGCCAATGCGGCCCGTGGATGACACCAGTACCTGCGACGGGTGCAGGCAGAGGAGACCGGCGGCACGCGCCGCGGTTTTTTCCGCATCCTGCAGGCCTTGCTGGCCGGTGCAGGCATTGGCGTTGCCACTGTTGATGACAATGGCGTGAATGGGGTTGTCAGCCGCAATGAGCTTGCGATCGTAGATGACTGGCGCCGCCGCGAAGAGGTTGCTGGTAAAGGCACCGACGGCCACGCAGGGTCGCGGACTATACAGCATAGCCAAGTCTTTGGCGCCACTGCGCTTCAAACCGGCAATAATGCCCGACGCTTGGAATCCAGCTGGTGAAGTAACACTACCCTGCTCAATGGGACGAATGCTCATCGTGATGTACTCCTGCATGACGCGAAGGAACGGCTGATGAATGGGTATGGGGTGACTATTTGTCGCGGCGGGCAATATGTGCTCTCGCCCGCCGCCTTGACGCTACCAATGGCCTGCTCCCGGCTGGTTTGGCTCCAACACCGTTGGCCGCTGCCAGCGAAGCGCGGCTATTGCCGGGGGGCAGCCAACGCCAGCAAGCGGTGTCAGGGCGCACATTTCAGCGGCTTGGCGACGCTCAGGTCTGGGTGATGGGGATGACGATGCCGTATTCTTCGGCCTGGTGTTTCAGCATGCTCGCCAGCACGTTGCAGTTGTTGATTCGTTGAGCCCGTTTGGGTATGGTGCACTCCCGGATTAGCTCCGCAATGCGGGGATGATTTTTGAGCTCGGGAATTTCCATGACCGTCGGAATCGTCGTGTTGTCCAAATGATAGCGCGCCTCTTGGCGCACTTGCCGGGTCAGCAGGTCTTCCTGGGTCTGGCTGAGCGGCTTGGCGCCAAAGAAGACCGAAAAAGCCACGCCGAGGGCAAAGATGTCCGTGCCCTCGTCCAGTGTCTCTTTACAGATTTGCTCTGGTGAAAGATAGCCGCCGGTGCCGGTAATGGCATTGGCGCGGTAACCGCTTAGCACCGACACGCCGAAGTCAATCAGCTTGACCTGACCATCGTAAAGCATGAAATTCGACGGCTTGATGTCCAGGTGGATAATCTTCCGCCGGTGCATGTAACCCAGAGCCAGAATGGCTTGGTGAAAGACCTTGATCTTGTCTTCGGTACTCAGATTCCTGACCAGATTTTTGTCACTCAAATCATGGCCCCGCAGGTACTCCATGATGAGGTCGTAGCCGATTTCCAGCCCAAAACGCTTGACCCGCCGCAGCGCGTAAATATGCACCACCGGCAAGGGCCCGTCGTCGTAGAGCTTTCTCGCCACGGCATATTCGTTTTTGATATGCCGCATTTTTGTCCGATACGATACTTTTTCAAGCTTTTCATCGTTGCGGCGGGTGATGGCCTGGCCGATAAATTTGCCCAGCTTGTTGCGCACGGCCTTGATACAATACAGCCGGCCTTCGCAGGTGCCGCGGTAGAGGACGCTTTCGGCCCCGCGGGCCAGCAATTCGTCCAAGCTGTAGCTGCTGCGTTCGAGGGCTTCCCGGGCTTCTTTCCAGTCCGCTTTGTTCTTGGACTGGGTTATATAACGGCGCTGCGTCGGTTCGATCGCGTTGCGCACTTCAGGTTGTTTTTTGTCGTCGTCGTTCATTCAACTATCAGTATCCCCTCACGTTTCCCAACGCAAGCGCTTGTGCCGAAAGGTCATAAAGGCTGCGGTTAGCGCGATGTTTTGTTTGCGCTTACAGTTTCCCCAGTCGCCGCAAGGTGGCCAGGACGTCTTCGGTATCGCCGCGCTGTTTGACGGCCCGCCGCGCTTCCTGTTCCATATTCACATCCAACTTGTGCAGGACGACATTCTGGTCGAGGGATTTCTTGACCTTGGCTTGCACGTGCTGCTCGGTGATGCGGTTGAAGTCGTCCACCAGCTCCGCCGGCTTCCGCGAGTAAAGCTGAGCGACGGTCAAAAAGGGCTTCTGGCGGTCGGGGTTCTCAACCACGCTGTAGATCGGCGAGACATTCTTCTCAGAGAAGTACTGCAGGATGTTGTAGAAAATGGTCGGATCGCCGCCACGGGGCACTTCCAGCAGGAACAGTGCCTCAATCGCGGCTTCCGGCTCCAGTAGCAGGGGATTGCTGTTGGCATCCAACTGCTCGCCAAAAGGCTTGACCGGGTCGTAATCCAGGAAGGTGAAGTGGTTGAAATAGGGCTTGGAGATGAAAAGCGCGAAATCCTCATGATCAATGTGGCCATCCAGCAGCCGATATACGTCATTCTTGTCCGGAATGCTCAAGAAGAGCTTCAGCGAATCCACCAACAGCTGATTGTAGCGGTCTTCAGATATCTTCTCTTCGAACTTTTTTTTGTTATTGAACAGTACGATGTTCCCTGTATTGCCGCTGTCTATGGCCTCAGCCAGCGGCCCGGTCAGAAACTCAATCGTGTTGTTGACGAACTCGTTGGACTCCAGTTTGGCGTAGGGCAGAATGATGCCGAAGAAAGTCTTGTCCGCGGTATTGATGTCGCCGACCTTCGAGAGGTCCTGCAGCAGCCCGGTGGCTATGCCGTTGCCAGTACCACCGCCGCTTGAACAGAAGACCATGTTGCCGCGCACCAGCTCCAGCAGCTCCCGGCGAACCGACTGATAGGCGTCATGGCCAATCTGCGGGTTCTTCCGCGAACCGCGAAACTGCCCGTGCGCCGCATGCACACTGGCCAATATGCGTCTGGCACCACCGGGGACCTTGTTTAATTCGGTCTCCGATACATTCACCAGCACCGCCTGGCTGTCCAGCTTCGCTGCAATCTTGCTGCCCGCGCCACCTATACCGATTGTCATTTTACTGCTCCTCCAGGAACGCTGAGGGTTTCGGCTGGAACTGGTTGCTCATCACCAAGGCTTCCAGGGCTTTCGCGCCGTATTTGGTAATATATATGTTCTTGCGGTTGCGTTCGTCACGGATGTCGATAAAACAGAGCGTCGCCAGACCCTCAATCGCCGCCACCGCCGTCTGTTTCGTGCGCGTCACACCGGCATGCTTCAAGTCGTCAAAACAATTCGTAATGTTGTACTTGCAGCCACGGCCCTCTCCTTGGGCTGCCCAAAACAACACCAGATAATGCAACTCGTGCAAACGGCTGACCTGCTCATCAAAGAGCTTGCTGCTGTCCTGACTGCTCTGCGGCATCGTGCGTCACCGTCCTTATCCTTTTCTGCCGATGGCGTTAATGTCTATACCGCCACTTACGCCTGACCATCCGGCTGCCGCCTCTTGTAACCCTAATAATAACTCCCACCAGATCAACTAAGCCAGTTAGCTCCGGCCACCGCCGTCCATAGCCAACCCATGCTACCCGCCAAGAGCCATCCCAGACCACAGCACTACCGGGCAAGGCACACTGCGCAACGACGGCCAACATACCCAATGGCCTGCCAGAAATAACTTGAGTATAGCATACTACACTTCATGTAACTTGACAAGAGCAAAAAAACAAAGATTGCAAAAAAGTCATAAGTCTCTGCGGTCCAATCCGAAATGCAAGCTATCTAATTATAAGTTTATTATAGTATAGTGCAGCTTACTGAACTTCATTCTAGTTTAGTTAACTCTTATACTTTTCCGCGCTACTATTGCTTCTTTGCGCGGGCAGTCTGTTGCCATCGTTACTGTGGTGGTGGGTTGAAATACGGGCATAGGCGCGATGGTTGTAGGTAAGAAAGTGAAAGATTGTTATATTAAGGGGTTTACGGCGCCCTGCCCTACTCACAGCGAATGGTTAGGGACTGTTGTCTGGGCTTGGGTGTGTGATAAGGATGCATAGGAGACGGCATTTTGGAAAAGAGCAGCAAACGCGTTTCGCGGTACACCGTTGGCATAGATCTAGGGACGACGAACTGCGTCTTGTCGTACATAGACAGTGAGGATATTGCTGCGGGCCTGCAGGTTTTGGCAGTACCGCAGTTGATTGCGACTGGTGAGATCGCGGCCTTGCCGCAGTTGCCTTCTTACATCTATTTGGCGGGTGAGAGCGGTGCTAGCGGGGGGTTGAACGCCCTGCCCTGGGAGAAGGCGGCGAAGAGTCATTTGGTTGGCGAGTATGCGCGGCTGATGGGCAGCCTGTCGCCATCGCGGGTGATATCGTCGGCGAAATCGTGGTTATGTTCGAGTAGCATCGACCCACGCAGCGCCTGCTTGCCGGTTGCGGCGGAAGATCCAGCCGAGCAGTTATCACCGGTGTTGGCGACGCAAATGATCTTGGAGCATCTTAGGGATGCCTGGAATTACTGTGTAGCCAAGGGCGACAAAAAGATGCGCCTGGAGAATCAGGAGCTGATCATCACGGTGCCGGCGTCTTTTGAGCCGATGGCCCGAGATTTGACGGTAGCAGCGGCGACGGCGGCGGGACTGACCTTCACGTTATTGGAGGAGCCGCAGGCGGCCTTTTACGCCTGGTTGGCCGATCATGAAGACCGGTGGCGGAAGATCATCCAACCGGGTGATGTCGTATTAGTCTGCGACATTGGCGGCGGCACCAGCGACTTCAGCCTGATCATTGCCGATGACAGTGACGGCGAGCTAGCGTTGCAACGGCTGGCCGTAGGCGAGCACACCCTATTGGGTGGCGACAACATGGATTTGACGCTGGCCTACGCGATTGCGGCCAAGCTACAAAAGGAAAAAGGGCTGCGCCTGACTGCGCATCAGATCAGCGGTCTGGTCCATGCCTGTCGGCAGGCCAAAGAGCATTTTGGCAGTGGTGCCAAGGAGCCCTTTCCGCTCACGGTGTTAGGCCGCGGCACGGGCGTTGTCGCAGGCACCGTCAGCACGACATTGAGCAGGGATGAATGGGAAGCAATGCTGCTGGACGGCTTTTTCCCGCCCAGCGACATCAGCGAGGGCCTGGCCGACGCGGCCCAGTCGGGGCTACGCAGCATGGGCCTGCGTTACGCCGCGGACCCGGCGTTTACCCGCCACTTGGCGAACTTCCTGAATCGGCACAGCTTCCACGATGCCGAAGGGCGGCCCATTTTGCCGACGTTGGTGCTCTTCAACGGCGGCGTCGCCAAGTCGACCGCCTTTCGCGAGAAGCTGATCTCAGCGCTGACCAGCTGGCGCGGTGCCGGCGCGCCCGAAATTCAGGAGCTAACGCAGCAGGACAGCGACATGGCGGTAGCACGCGGCGCGGCGTGGCTGGGCCATGTCCGTCGCAGCGGTGGCATTCGCATCAAGGCCGGTAGCGCCCGGGCCTTCTATATCGGCGTGGAAGCGCCGATGCCGGCCGTGCCGGGCTTCACGCCGCCGCCAGAAGCGCTCTGCGTTGTGAATGTCGGCATGGAAGAGGGCAGTGAGGCCGACATCGCCGCCGCCGGTTTGGCACTCGTCGTCGGCGAGCCCACGCAATTCCGTTTCTACGCCAGCACCACGCGGCAGGAGGACGCCGTCGGCGAACGGCTAAGCGATTGGCAGGACGGCGAATTGACCGAATTGCCGCCATTGCAGGCGACCTTGCCCAACGACGACGACGGGAAAAAGGCCGGCGTGATGGTACCCGTCAGACTACGGGCTGTCTTGACCGACATTGGCACGGTCCAACTGTGGTGCGATGAGCTCAAGGGTAAGCGCAGTTGGAAACTCGAAGTCGATCTGCGCCGGCAGGACGAAAAAGCATCCTAACGTCCAGGGGTGACTATAGCCGCCCGGCGGCTGACGTTTGGACGACTGCACGGCCAAGAAAGGCCCGTGCCGCATCGCGGAAAGTCAGGCTTGGGCACGTCGGAGCAACGCGTGTGCGGGCAGGGCGGCGGGGTAGGGCGGTGTCATTACTGTTACCAGTAGATAACGATGATAAAGCCTGTGCGCCACATGGTGACGGGCAGCAACCAGGAAAGAACAAGCGAACATGGCTTTCTGTATAAAATGCCGCGATCCGCACAGCCGCGCCCGCCGGGGCGAACTCACGACCGCCCATGGAACGGTGCAAACCCCGGTTTTCATGCCGGTCGGTACCCAGGCGACCGTGAAAGCCATGGCGCCGAATGAACTGCGCGATATGGGCGCGGAGATCATTCTCGGCAATACCTACCATCTCAATTTGCGCCCTGGCATGGACATCATGCGCGCGGCCGGCGGCCTGCATCGCTTCATGGCCTGGGAGCGAGCGATTCTGACCGACAGCGGCGGCTTCCAGGTTTTCAGCCTGAGCAAACTCGGCAAAAAGACCACCGAAGGCGTGCATTTTCAATCGCATATCGACGGCACGCGGCTCTTCATGGGCCCCGTCGAATCCATGGCCATTCAACGCGATCTCGGGTCAGACATCGCCATGGTCTTCGACGACTGCACGGCGTGGCCGGCGACCTGGGATGAAGCGCAACGGTCGCTGGCTTTGACACTGCGCTGGGCCGCCATTTGCCGCGAACAGCCACGCGCGCCGGGCCAGCAGGTCTTTGGCATCGTCCAGGGTAGCGTCTTTCCCGATCTCCGCGAAAAGGCGGTGAAAGC
Source organism: Lentisphaeria bacterium (assembly GCA_028706165.1). Classification (GTDB taxonomy): domain Bacteria; phylum Verrucomicrobiota; class Lentisphaeria; order Oligosphaerales; family Oligosphaeraceae; genus Oligosphaera. The sequence goes on from JAQWBY010000163.1 coordinate 7,624, forward strand.
CCTCTGCGAACTGGATTTTGACGGCATTGCCCTGGGCGGGGTCAGCGTTGGCGAACCCGAGGCCGAAATGGTCAAAGTGCTCCACACCTGCGCGCCGCTGCTGCCGGTAGACAAACCGCATTACCTCATGGGCGTGGGCACGCCACGGCAGCTCATCCTCGGCGTCATGAACGGCATTGACATGTTTGATTGCGTCCTGCCGACACGCATGGGCCGCAATGGCAGCGCCTATGTCCCTACCGGTACCCTGCCCATCAAAGCCGCAGTGTACAAGGAAGATTTCACGCCCATCCAGGATGGCTGCGGCTGCTATGCTTGCCGACATTTCACCAGGGCCTACATCCGCCACCTGCTCAATACCAACGAAATCCTCGGCGCCAGACTGATGACCACCCACAACCTCTTCTTCTTCCTCGACCTTATGCGGCAAGCCCGCGAACACCTCGAAAAAGGCGATTTCCAGCCCTTCGCCGAGGAAATCCTCCGCCTTTACCCCGAAGCCATGGGCAAAGACGACGAGGAATAAACCAGCCGGGAACGCAGGCGCAAAAAACACCCGATGCGAGCAATATGCTCGGGAAGGCGGCAGAGGGGCCATTACTGCCGTCGAATGCCGTCGAATGCTGTCGAATGCCCTCGATTGCCGTCGAATGCCGTCGAATGCTGTCGAATGCCGTCGAATGCCGCCGAATGCTGTCGAATGCCGTCGAATGCTGTCGAATGCCGTCGAATGCCGTCGAATGCTGTCGAATTCCGTCGAATGCAGTCGAAAGCTGTCGA
>JAQWBY010000164.1 GCA_028706165.1 Lentisphaeria bacterium
TCTCCTGGTGGTTGAAGTTCGTCCGGAAAAGAATCTGTTGCTGGTCAAGGGTGCGATACCCGGTCCGACCGGCGGCATGGTGATTGTCCGTAACGCGGTGAAAAAATAAAACGGGGAGTGGCTGCAATGGCAACGACATTACCTGTAAAGACGATGACTGGCGCTGATGGCGCCACAGTTGATATTCAGGAAAGCTGGCTTGAGCGCATCAAAGGCGAGCAGGCGGTAAAAGATTCCGTGGTGGCATTTCTGGCGCGTATGCGCTCAGGCACTGCGGCGACGAAGACGCGTGGTTTGGTTTCTGGCGGCGGCAGCAAGCCGTGGCGTCAGAAAGGCACTGGCCGTGCCCGTTCCGGTAGCTCACGCAGTCCGGTGTGGCGTGGTGGCGGTACCGTTTTTGGTCCCCAGCCCCGCAGTTACGAGAAGAAAGTGAATTCGAAGGTCGAGAAGCTGGCTCTGCGGCGCGCTTTCACCGACCGTATTGACGATGACGAAGTGATCCTGGTCGACGAACTGTCCTTTACGACGCCGAAGACCAAGGAAATGACGAAGTTTCTGGCAGCCGTCGGCGCTGGTGACAACGTACTGATCATTGTTGACGACTACAGCGAGAACGTCGAGCTGGCCGTCCGCAATCTGCCGAAAGTCCTGCTGGTGCCCGCTTCCGCGGTCAACACCTACTGGATGCTGCTGTTCAAAAAAGTTGTGATAACCAGTGCCGGGCTTGAAGCGCTTGGCCAACGCTTGGCGTAAGGAGGCCATACACCATGAAGAACCCTTACGATGTCGTTTACACCGTGATGATCACCGAGAAGGCGACGGCGCTGTCCGAAAAGCAGAGTCGCTATGCGTTCAAAGTGAATCCGACCAGCAACAAGATTGAGATCCGTCAGGCCGTCGAAGCCATTTTTGAGGGCGTGAAAGTCTCGTCTGTGAACGTGATGAATTGCCTGGGCAAGAAGAAACGCATGAGAAGTTCCAAGCTGGGCAAGCGTCCGGACTGGAAGAAGGCGTTGGTCACAGTGACCGAAGGCAGCATTGAACTGCTTTGAGGCGGAAGCGTTTAGAGGAGCATGAGGCAATATCATGGGAATTAAAAAATACAAACCGACGTCTCCCGGGCGGAGGCAGATGACCGTCAGTGATTTCACTGAAATCACCCGCAGTACCCCCGAGAAGAGTCTGACTGTTGGCAAGCGTTCGACGGGCGGGCGTAATAACGTCGGCCGCGTCACCACGCGGTTCCGTGGCGGCGGCGTCAAGCGGCGTTATCGTCTCATTGACTTCCGTCGTGACAAGGACGGCGTGGCGGCGAAGGTCGCGCACATTGAGTACGATCCCAATCGCAGTGCCCGTGTGGCTTTGCTGCATTACACCGACGGCGTCAAGCGTTATATTCTGGCGCCGGTTGGTCTGAAGCAGGGCGATATGGTCTATAGTGGCGAAGGAAGCGATTTCAAGCCCGGCAATGCGATGTGCCTGAAGGACATTCCCGATGGCCTGAGCGTGCATTGCATCGAGCTGGTACCCGGCCAGGGCGCGAGTCTGGTTCGTGCCGCCGGGCAGGTCGCCATTGTCCGCGCGAAGGAAAATGACTATGTCCAAGTGAAGTTGCCCAGTGGCGAGATTCGTCAGATCAACGGCAATTGCCGGGCGACGATTGGCCAGGTCGGCAATATTGAGCACATCAGCATCAGCCTGGGCAAGGCCGGTAAGAAGCGCTACCAGGGCAAGCGGCCGCACGTTCGTGGTGTGGTGATGAACCCTGTCGACCATCCCATGGGTGGTGGTGAAGGCCGGACCAGCGGCGGCGGACATCCGCAGTCACCCTGGGGCCAGCTGGCCAAGGGTTATCGGACCCGTAATAAGAAGAAGACGTCCAGTCGCTTCATCATTGAACGGAGGAAGAAATAATGTCATCACGCTCAATCAAAAAAGGCCCGTTCGTGGACGCCCCGCTGATGGAGAAGGTGGAAGCCATGAACAGCAAGGGCGAGAAGAAGGTCGTCAAGACCTGGTCCCGCCGTTCCATGATCATGCCCGACTTTGTTGGGCATACCTTCGCGGTGCATAACGGCAAGGTGTTTGTGAACGTGTTCGTCACGGAAAACATGGTCGGCCATCGCCTCGGCGAATTCTCGCTGACCCGGACCTTCCGTGGCCACGGTGCCATCAGCGGTAAGTAATCCTCGCCGCGAACAATTGCACGCACGATTGCGTACTCAAAGGAGCCTGGATGAATCCAGGCTCCTTTTTTTGTTGGCAGACGTTGGCGACCACTTGGAAGCTCGGCATGTGATCGGTCACTCATTGATACTGTATGCTGGGCAGACGTGGCGCCTTCCAGGCGCAATTCTTGGTTACTGTCATACCCTGGTTTGCGGCGCCCTCCGGGCGCCGCATTCGGGGATATGCATGGTGCGGCCCTGCGGGCCGAAAACCGCAGGGACAGCGGCGCTCGCAGTAGTCCAAGGTGTCAACCAGCCGGTCCCCGACGTCCAATGCGTCATTCTCCAGACTGCCTAGAAGGAATCCCTGCAGGATGGGGTCAACCAGCCGGTCCCCGACGTCCAATGCGTCATTCCCCACAGTCCCGAAAGTCCCCACAGTCCAAGCCATGGGACCATGCCTTATGAGTCGTGAGTCCCCGCCCCAGCGCCGCCGCCAATCAGTCTCACTGGTCCCAGGCGTCCATTGGGACCGGCTGGTATCAATGAGTGACCGATTCCCTCGGCATTGATTGGCTCGGCTCGGGGCGATGGCATTGTTGGGGACGGGGTGTATAGTTGGCGGCTGATTTTTTCCGGGGTTTTGGTGTGCGAAATGGTCTACAGAGGAGACGTGTGATGGCAGTGCGCATGCAGTATTTTCCAGGTGGTCGGAACAAGGCGTTGACCTTCAGTTATGACGACGGTTCGGCGGGTGATCGTCACTTGGTAGAGCTCTTCAACCGCTATGGCCTGCGGGGGACCTTTCACTTGAACAGCGCCAGCATGGGGCGCGGCGACCGGATCAGTGCGACCGAGGCGGCGACGCTTTACGCTGGTCACGAGATTGCCGGTCACACCTGTACGCATCCCTATCCGAAGCAGCTGAGCAATGAAGAGCTGCTGCAGGAGCTGCTGGAGGATCGTCGGGCGTTGGAGGCTATTACGGGTGCGCCGGTGCGGGGGCTGTCGTATCCCTATGGTCATTTTGACGATCGCGTGGTGTCGCTGGTGCGCGCCTGTGGTTATGCCTATTCGCGGACGACCAAGGCCGACGCCGGTTTCACGCTGCCGGACGATCCCTACCGCTGGGCGACCACGGGCCATCACAAACACGACATCATGCAGAAGGCGAAGGACTTTCTGGCCATGTGGGACGACAAGCGCCGGGGGCCATCCCTGTTCTATGTGTGGGGGCACAGTCATGAGTTTGACCGTGAGAACAACTGGTCGCTGATGGAAGAATTCGCCCAGCAGATCGCCGGGCGGGACGACATCTGGTATGCGACCAATATCGAGATCATCGACTACCTGGACGCCATGCGGCGGCTGCAGTACACGGTTGACGGCAAGGTCGTGTGCAATCCCAGTGCGCAGTCGGTATGGGTGTCAGTTCAGGGTGAAGCGCGGGAGGTCCCGGCGGGCGGTTGTTTACGCCTGTGAGGACAGGCGGTGGATGCTGGCGGTGATGGCGTCGCGGATGCGTGCGCATTGGCTGGTGGCGCCATCGCCCCAGGCTTCGACGTTGAGGCGCAACGCCGGCTCATTTCCGGATGAGCGCAGGACGAACCAGTAGCCGGTGCGACCGTCGGGGGCGCTGCTGACCAGCTTGAGGTCGGCTGCGGGCAAGTCGGCAGGGCGGTAGGGGCCGTCGGCCTTGACGACCCGTTGCAGGCCTAGCGCGTCATCAACGCGGATTTCATAGCGGCTGGTGACGTCATTCTGCTGTTCGCGGCAGACGGTTGTGAGGGTGGGGGTGATCAGCTCCTTACGCGGGAGGGTGAAATTGATTTCACCGCTCCAGCAGTAGTGGTTGCGCCAGGGTTGGAGTTCATCGGCCAAGGTCCGGCCGGCGGCCTTGAGCTGGCGGGCGTAGCTGAGCAGCTGCAGACTGGTGAGCATACCGCTGTCCACGTAGAAGAATTCCGGATAGAAGTAGTGGCCGGAATGCTCGCCGGCGAAGAGGACGCGTTCGCGGAATTGGTCGTGACGCATGAGGAGTTTGACCTTGCCGTGGCCGACTGGGGTGTCGAGCAGCTCGACGGGGCCATCTACGGGAAAGAGGTCCTGCAGCAGGCGCGAGCAGCACAGATTGCGGAAGATCATTGGCCGGGGGGCGGCACTGTTGCGATTGCCCGTCTTGGCAGCCTGGACTTTGCGGCGCGCGACCAGGGCGAGGACTTGCGAGGGGATGATTTCCTGCCCGAGGTGATCGACGAAGCCGGCGCGATCGGCATCGCCGTCGAAGCCGATGCCGATGTCGGCGTGCTGTTCGCGGACGGCGTCGCCGAGGCGACGCATGTAATTGGGCAGGAGTGGATTGGGCACGCCGTTGGGGAAATCGCCATCGGGCTCGGCGTCGAGGAAGACCGTGTGGATATTCTGGGCGGCGAGCCGTTCGGCAATGGGACGGAAGGCCTCGCCACCGACGCCGTTACCGGCGGCGACGACGATGGTCATGGGTGGCAGCCCTGCGTCGGCGGGCATCTTGGCGATGCTCAGGATGTGCTCGGCGAAGTCCTGGCTGCTGTCCAGGGCTTTGGGCAGGGCGAGATGCTCTTGCATGAATTCGAGCATGAAGGTCAGGTCGTCGGCGTTGAAGGGCGCGGCGCCGGCGTGGATGAATTTGGCGCCGTTGTATTGCCTGGGGTTGTGAGACGCGGTGATCATGGCGCCGCCCTGAAATTCCTGCTGGTATTTACCGCAGACGAAATACACCTGTTCGCTGGAGACCATGCCGAGACGGCGGGCGCTGGCACCACCGGCGGCCAGGCCGCGGCAGAAGCTCAGCATGAGTTCGAAGGATCCCATGCGCGCATCGTGGCCGACGGCGACGCGTGGTGCGGCATGGTGCTGGGCAAGGCGCGTGGCCATGGCTTGGCCGGCGAGGAAGGCTGTTTCGGCGTTGAATTGGTCGGGCCAGATGCCGCGGAGATCGTCGCGTTTGAAGACGGCGGCGATGTCCTGGCTAGTGAGCTGTCGTGGCGTAGTCATGGCGGTGTCCGTGAACTGATTGCTGGTGCTTGCTTCCGGTCATTTTTTGGCTGTTGCGGCTAGTAATGCCGGTCGATCTTGTTATCATATATGGCCAACACGGATTTAGCCTTACTGGCGGTCGAAAAAAAGCTTTCAACGGATTAGGATTAGGCAAGGAGCAGACGACATGGCTGAGCAGAAAGACATTCGTTTTGGGGCGATTGGTTGTGGTGGCGCGGGCACTGACCGCATCAAGCAGCTGGCCAAGCACGAATTGGGCTTGCGAGTGGTGGCGGCGGTAGACATCGCGCCGGAGCGGCTGGACAACCTGGCCAAGGTCATTGGCTACGATGACTTCAAGCGCTATACGGGCCCAGAAGACTACAAGCGCCTGATCGAAGAGAACGACCTTGACGCTGTGGGTATTTTTACTCCGCATATTCCACATTACGACCATGTGAAATACGCCATTGAGCACGACATGAATGTGTTGATTGAGAAACCGATGGTCTGCGGCGCCGCGCGTGCGCTGGAAATTACGCGCCTGATGGAAGCACACAAGAAAAAAGTGGGCATCATTCACTACCAGCGGCATTTTGAGCTGAAGTTCATGAAGGCCCGCGAGTTGATTCAGCAGGGCGTGATTGGCGACCTGACCAACTTTTACATCTACATGGCGCAGGACTGGGCCGGCCGCGGTTGGCGTGGCGAGCCGGAATTCTCCGGTGGCGGCCAGATTAACGACTCGGGCAGTCACTACCAGGACATCATGCTGTGGATGACCGGACTGATGCCCATCAGCGCGCAAGGACACATTGATTCCTTCTATCGCGGTCAGGAACAGAAGGTAGAATTCAACGGCAGCTTCAACGTCCAATTCAGCAATGGCGTGAGTGGCCGCATTATCATCCTCAGCGATATTCCGGGTGGTTTTGTTGATGACGTGCGCATCTGCGGCACCAAGGGCCGCCTGATGTTCCAGGGCGAGCGCCTGATTCATTTTGACCAGGAGACAAACAAGTACAATGACGTGCCGTTGGCGCGCCCGGATAATTATCCCGTGTCGCCCTGCGACAATTTTGTGAAATTGCTGCGTCGGAAGGTCCGCACGAATCATGTGCCGTTCATATTCGGTTGCCGGGTGGCGTTGCTGACCGAAGCGCTGCTGCGCTCGGGTCATGCCGATGGCAAGAAGATCATGTGCGAGGACATCATGCGCGAGTCCGGCAACAGCCTCAAAGACCTTGAGGTGTGAGGAGATACACTGCGTGGGGTATCTTGCCCGAAAAGAATAGTTGGGTTCTGCGAGGGGGAGGGAAGGCTATTGGTCCTTCCCTCCCCCTCACGTTTTCCTGCCTATCCTTTTTGGCCCAGCCCCTTGGTTGTCGCAAGGCGGCAGCTGCGGGTGACAGGGCGTCAGAGAGGCAGTAATCTCTCAGCTTAGGGTGAGTGGGGTAAACTATGGCGATAGCGCTGGGGGTAATGGACGTTGCTGACAGTGACAGCATGCGTTGTGTGCGGCGGCTTGCGGAGCTCATTCGCGATGGTGGTGGCCGGGCGTTGCTGGTTGGCGGGTGCGTGCGCGATGCCTTGCTGGGCGAGGGGTGCAAGGATTTTGACCTGGAGGTGTACGGGCTGAGTGCGCAGGGCCTGCAGGATTTACTGGCGTCGCATTTTCGGCTGGAGCTGGTCGGGGCCAGTTTTGGCGTGTTCAAGGTGTGTGGTTGGCCGATTGACCTGGCCCTGCCGCGTCGCGAGAACAAGGTGGGTTGGGGACATCGTGGTTTTGTGGTGGAGGCGACGCCTGATTTGGACATCGCTGAGGCTGCTGCCCGCCGCGATTTGACCATCAATGCCATACTCTGCGATCCGCTTAGCGGCGAGATGATTGATCCTTGGCATGGCGTGGAAGATTTGCGGGCGGGGCTGCTGCGGCATGTCAGTGAGCATTTCGCGGAAGATCCCCTGCGGGTGCTGCGGGTGATGCAGTTTGCCGCGCGGCTGGGCTTTGTGGTGGTGCCGGAGACTGTCGCGCTATGCCGATCAATGACGCCGGAGGATTTGCCGGCGGAACGCCTAGCGGGCGAATGGGAGAAATTGCTGTTGCAGGGGCGGCAGCCGTCGCTGGGTCTGCGTTTTCTGCGTGATTGCGGGTGGCTGTGCTACTATCCTGAATTGGCGGCGCTGGTGGGCTGCGAGCAGGACGCGCGTTGGCATCCTGAAGGCGATGTGTGGGAACACACACTGCTGGCGCTGGATGCCGCCGTTGAGCGCCGCAGCGGTATGCGGGACGACGACCTGGCTGTGGCGCTGGCGGTGCTTTGCCATGACTTCGGTAAAGCAGTGACGACGGTGCGCGATGACGATGGGCGCATTCGTAGCAGCGGGCACGAGGTCGTCGGCGAAGAACTCGCCGGGGCGTTTCTGCGGCGCATGTGGTCGGATGTATCGCTGCTGGACATGGCGCTGCGTCTGGTTCGCGAGCACATGTGTCCCATGGGGCTGATCATCAACGACGCGTCGGACAAGGCGATCAGGCGCTTGTCACTGCGCGTAGGCGGCCGCATGGACCTTCTGTTGCGCGTGGTGGAATGCGACATGGTTGCATCGGCTGGACGCGGCCAAGAAGCCGATTTGGGGTCTTTGCGGGCCTTTGCCGCGCGGGTGGCGGCGTTGTCGGTCATGACGGAGGCGCCGAAGCCACTGGTGCTGGGACGGCACGCCTTGGCCCTGGGCGAGAAGCCGGGCCGGGCCATGGGCGAGCTGCTACAGGCCTGTTTCGAGAAGCAGCTCGACGGCGAATTTAGCGATCTCGCGGGCGGGCTGCAATGCCTGGAAGCGCTGCTCGCACAACGGCGAGGGTAGAAGCGCGGGTTTTCTATGGAGGGATGGGACGTATGGGACGTATGGGACGTATGGAGAGGGGGGAGGGATGGGACGTATGGGACGTATGGGACGTATAGGACGTATGTGCAGGGGACGGATAGGACTATAGGACGATAGGGCGGATTGCCGTGACGCCCCGCCCCATACGTCTCATACGTCCTATATGTCCTATATGTCCTATATGTCCAATGCTCTTCACTTAACAAATTTCATAGTGCCTTAAGCTTCAGCAAAACAGCCTGTTATGATCGCGGCATTTATTGCCGCGAAGCGGCAGAAGCGCTGAAAGCGCGAAACATACCAGCCCAG
>JAQWBY010000165.1 GCA_028706165.1 Lentisphaeria bacterium
GGCTCGGTCCTCGACGCCGCCAGCGACACCCTCCGCGATCTCCGCCGCCGCGCCACCGCCCTCGAACAGCGCATCCAGCGACTCCTCGACTCCATGGTCAAAAGCAGCGAACAGGCCGACGCCCTCCAGGAAAAATTCGTCACCATCCGCAACGGCCGTTTTGTCATCCCGGTGAAGCGCGAAGCGCGCAACGCCCTGCCGGGCATTGTCCACGATCTCTCCAACAGCGGCCAGACGCTCTTCGTGGAGCCCAACGCGACCCTGCCCTGGGGCAACGACCTGGTCGCCGCCCGCGCCGCCGAACGCGACGAAGTCCGCCGCATCCTCGCCGCCCTCAGCGCGCGCGTTCGCGAGCAACTCGGCGCCATCCGGCTCAACCAGCGCATTCTGGCCGAGCTCGACGCTGCGAACGCCGTCGCGCGCTGGGCCATCCAGAACCGCTGCGTGCTGCCCAGTTTCGGCGGCTATCTGCTGCTCAAAGACGCCCGCCATCCGCTCCTCCTGGCGCAATTCCGCAAGGAACAGCGCGAAAGCAGCGTAGTGCCGCTCGACTTCGATCTCCCGCGCGGCAAGAAAATCCTCGCCATCACCGGCTCGAACACCGGCGGCAAGACCGTCGCCCTCAAGACCATCGGCCTGCTGGTGCTCGCGGCCCAAAGCGGCTTTCCCGTGCCGGCCGGGCCCGACAGTCTCTTCACCGTCTTCGAGCATGTCCTCGCTGACATCGGCGACGAGCAGTCCATCGAGGCCAGTCTGAGCACCTTCAGCGCCCACATCAACAACATTAGCGGCATCCTCACTATCGCCAGGCAGGGCCGCTCGCTGATCCTGCTCGATGAACTCGGCTCCGGCACCGACCCCGTCGAGGGCGGCGCCATCGCCTGCGGCATCCTCGGCGAACTCGCCCGCTGCCAGGCCCTCACCATCGCCACCACCCACCTCGGACTGGTCAAAAACTTCGTCCACAGTCACGCTGACATGATCAACGGCGCCGTCCGCTTCGATGTCAATACCCTCAAACCCGAATACCGCTTGGACGTCGGCCGCCCCGGCGCCAGCCACGCCCTGCTCATCGCCCGCCGTCTCGGCCTGCCCCCGGCCGTCCTCAAAGCCGCCGAAGATATGCTCTCACACGACCACCTGCGACTCGAAGATGTGCTCTCACGCATGGAGGCCGATCAGCGCAAAATCTCCTCACACGCCGCAAAAATCAAGGACGCCCAAGAAGACCTGACGCAAAAACGCGATGCCCTCAAGGCCGAACTCGACGATCTCCGCAAGGAACGCAAACGGCTCCTCCACGACGCCCACCAGCAGGCCAGCGCGCTCGTCGATAACACCCGCCGCGATATGGAAAATCTCGTCCGCACGCTCCGCGAACAGGCGAAACGAGCACAGGCCACCGACGCCAAAACACCGCCCCTGCCCGATACCGACGCCATGCGCCAGGCCCTCAACGACAAGGCCCAGCGTCTCCAACGCGGTCTCCAAATCAGCAGCGAACAGCCCGCCAACCGCCCCCTCCCCAAACGCCAGCTCGCACCCGGCAAAAAGGTCTGGATCGAAAAACTTCACACCCACGGTGTCATCGAGGGCTTCTTCGACGACGGCGCCAAGGTCGCCCTCGATGTCAATGGCGTCACCTTCACCATGCGGACCGCCGACCTCGAAAGCCCCCGCGAGCCCGACTCGTCCCCCGCCACCCACGGCGTCAAAGTTTCCCAGCCACGCGTTATTGGCAGTACCCCCAGCGAAATCAACCTTGTCGGCCAACGCGTCGAAGAAGCCATCGATCAGCTCGAAAGCTTCCTCAACCGCTCGCTCATGGCCCGACTCGACCAAATCCGCGTCGTCCACGGCTTCGGCACTGGCCGCCTCCGCAATGGCATCCACACCTGGCTGCGCACCCAGCCCACCGTCGCCACCTTCCGCCTCGGCAAAGATAACGCCGACCCCGGCGGCGCCGGCTGCACTATCGTCACCCTCAGAAGGTGACTAGACGGAAGTCATCCGAAAACCCTACCTATCCCATTTCAGCTCAGCGCCTTGGCGATTCACAAAACGGGTGCGGGCTTGTGATATCGCCCAAGCCCGCCTCGCAATCATTTCACGACGTGAAACAAATTGTTTCACGCTGCTTCCAGGAAGGGGAAAATTGAGCTGGCACTTGCGAGATGAACGTTTTTCACGCGTTACGTGCGGAAAATGTGTATATCATCACATTATCTGCGCGTAATGTGTGATCCAGTGGTAGCGGCTTCGCGTGAGGACAATCATCCTCACCTGGTGCGGGCGCCGGTCGCGCCGCCATAATCGGCGGTAATCTGCGGAATCTGCGGATAAAAAAACTGCCGCCAACGGCTTGTTGTGTTTTACGGCCTCAGTGCTTACCCAGCAGCGTGTCGGTTTGGCGCATCCGCTCTGCGACCTGGACGCCGAATGGGCAGCGTTCTTCGCAGTCGCGGCAGCCGATACAGGCGTCAGCATGGACAGCCAGGCTGCGGTAGTGCTCGCGGATTGACGCGGGTATATCCTGCTGCATCGTCGCCAGATCATAGAGCTTGTTCACCATGGCGATATCGATACGCTGGGGGCAAGGCTGGCAATGACCGCAGTAGGTGCATTGTCCTGCATACGAACTGTAACGGGCCTTGGCCAGAACAGAAGCGTAGTCCTTTTCCGCTTCGGTTGCCGTGGAGTAGGTTGCCGCCTCGAGAACGTGCGCCGGCGTATCGAAGCCCGCCAGCACGGAGGCGACGGCGGGGCGCGTCAAGGAATAGTGCAGGCATTGCAGGGGCGTCAAGGCCACCCCGAACGGCGAGCGTTTGGCATCGAAAAGGCGACCGCCGGCGTAGGGCTTCATCACGGTGAGGCCGATGCCCTTCTGTTCGCAGAGCCTGTAGAATTCCACTCGTTCCGGATTGAGAGTTCCGCATTTGGGGGCGAGGTCATCGGCAAAATACTCATCTAGATTCTCGGTAGGCGGCATCAGATCGAAGGCCGGATTGATGCTGAACATAATCACCTCAATGAAGTCCAGGGCGGCCGCGAGCTTGCCGGTCGTGGGATTGTGGGTGCTTAAGCCGATATGCCGGATAACCCCGTTCGCACGCAGGTCCTGGGTGTACTTCAGGAAGTCGCTCTTCAGCAAGCCCTCCAACTCTTTTTCCTGATCAACAAAGTGCATCATGCCCAAGTCGATGTAATCCGTCCCCAGGCGGGTGAGCAAATCCTCGAATGCAATCTTGACCTGCCGGTATTCCCTGGTGCGGACGTACTGGCCGTCCTGCCACGTGGGGCCCAAATGGCCCTGGATAATCCACTGTTCACGACGCCCCTTGATGCCCAGGCCGATTTTGCTGCGGACACCAGGATCTGCCATCCAGCAATCCACGATGTTGATGCCGACCGACTCGCAGGCACGGAACAAGGCCAGACTCTCCGCCTCGTTGTGCCGCTCCAGCCATTCGCCGCCAAAGCCGATTTCGCTGACACGCAGGCCTGTTTTACCCAATGTGCGGTAATTCATCGTCTAGTCCTCCTCAAGGGGTAAGCATGATGGTTATGTCGATTGCCGTCGATCGCCGGCGATTATCGTCGCTGGTTACGGTACAGACGCTGGTGATGTCAGGGGTGGGAAAAATGCGCCGTAGGGCAGCGCCACGACATCGTCGCCAAAGAAGCGGACGTCATCGCCGCCGTACAAGGCGATGCCACGGACGGACGCCGTCCGGTGCGCTTGCGCTTCAATAAACTGGCGCAGGCTGGTGACATCGCCCAGGCCAATTCTGCTGCTGGCTTTGACTTCGAGGGCGACGACGTGTTGATCCTGCTCCAGGACAAAGTCCACCTCTGTGCCTCCTCGGGTTCGCCAGAAGCTCAAGCGGCGGCGGAAGGGATCAATAGCGCGCCAGGCGTGGAGGGTCTGAAATACCGCTTGTTCCAGCCAGAAGCCGAGATCGTTGCGCTTCGCCAAGGCGGCAAGATCATAAATGCCGCACAACCAGCAGGCCACGCCGCTGTCGCGCCAAAAAAGCTTTGGACTTTTCACGAGGGCGACGGTGGGATTGGCGGTAAAGGGCAGTAGGCGTTCGATCTGGCAACCCGTTTCCAGCAAATTCAGGTAGCGGTGGCAGGTGACGTGGGAGACGCCCGCGTCGCGGGCGATTTCCGCCTGATTGAGCAGACGACCCGTGCGTTGCGCCGCGATCTGCATCAGGCGTTGGAAGTCGGGCAGACTCTCGATGTTACTCAAGTCGCGCAGATCGCGCTCCAAATAGGTTTTCACGTAACCGCCAAACCAGAGACCGCGCATGTCGTCTGTGGGACAGCGCAATGCCGGCGCGAAACCACCGCGCAGGACCCACTGTCGCCAAGCATCGTGCGCCTGCGGCGCGTTCCATGGTTCATAATCGGTATTGGCGGCAAACAGACCATCGAACAGACCAGCCCCCCCCCCCTGCCATTCCAAAGGACAGAACGACGACAAATCAAGATAGACGGCCCGGCCAGCCAGCGAGTCTGCTACGCCCCGCAGCAGTGGAAATTGCGCCGAGCCCGTCAACAGAAAATCGCCGGGCCGGCGCGTCTTGTCAACGTACCTCTTGATCGCCAGTAAAAGATCGGGGGCGCGTTGCGCCTCGTCCAACGTCAGGGGCGGGTTGACCAGCAGCGAATCAGGGGCGCGCTGTGCCTGGTCCAGCACGTCCAAGTCGTCAAGCGTCAGATAGCGCCGCTGCGGTTGCAGGTGCTGGACCAGCGTTGTTTTGCCAGTCTGCCGCGCGCCCGTAAGCACCACAACCGGCATTGTCCGCAAAGCGAGGTCCAGTTGGCCCTGCAACCATCTCGGCAGATACTCGGAGTCGCTCATGCTTACCTCGCAATCGTTTCATGACGTGAAATAATTTGTTTCATGACGTGAAACATATTGTTCCATAACGGCGGCGTCAAGGGCAACAGTCGGGCCGTGCTGGAGATTCGCGCGTTGAGCTCGCGGCGGCTGGGGCGGCGCTGCTGCCGGGGACTGATTGGGGACCGATTGGACGCTGGGGACCGATTAGCGCGCTGCTGGGGCGAGGACTCACGGACTCATGAGGCATGATCCCATGGATTGGACCACGGGGACGCAATGGACGCCAAGGAATGACGCAGTGGACTCAGGGGACTGGTTGACCGACTCTGGGGACTCTTGGAGGCGCCGCCGTAGGTCGCGCTTTTGGCGCCCAAATATTGCGCTCGACAGCAATCGACAGCAATCGACAGCAATCGACAGCAATCGACGGCAATCGACGGCAATCGACGGCAATCGACGGCAATCGACGGCAATCGACAGCAATCGACAGCAATCGACAGCAATCGACAGCAATCGACAGCAATCGACAGCAATCGACGGCAATCGAAACAATGGCTCTGGTTACCCTACGCAGCCCTCTACAAAAAATAATCTGCGTTAATCTGCGTAATCTGTGGATGCATTCATCCGTTTGATGGTGAAGGCCTGGCGGGCCTGCTCATCGGTAAGCTGACCTTGGACTGGCAAACGGCCACTCTCAAACAATAATCTGCGTTAATCTGCGTAATCTGTGGATGCATTCATCGGTATGATGGTGAAGGCCTGGCGGGCCTGCTGGACATCGGTAAACTGGAAAGACGGCCAGCCGGCGCGGACGCCGCCGGCGACATTGTCGGGGCGGTCATCGAAGTAGGCGACGGGGTGTCCGAAGCGCTGTGCAAAGGCCTGGTAGATGGCCGGATGTGGCTTTTCGTAGCCGGCGTCGAAGCTGTAGAGACCATCGGGGACGATGTCGGCAAAGGACAGTTTGCGGCGCACTTCGGCCATGTGCCAACGGGACGTATTGGAGAAGAATACCGTGTGGTAGCCGGCGGCCTGCAGATCGCGCACCCAGTCGGCAGCGCCGGGGATGTCCTCGCCGATCATCAGATTCCAGCCGTGGCGCACATCGTCGACGCTGAACTGCCGGCCGCTGATTTGGCAGATCATAGCGACGAAGTCCTCTTCGGCGAGGCGGCCGCATTCCCACTCGTGGAATGCGGGGCGGAAAGCGTCCGGTAGATCACCGAGTTCGCCGGCCGTGACGCCGAAGAAGTCCAGCGTGCGTTTGAAATGCACCCGCAGGCACACTCCGCCGATATCAAGGGCGACGACTTTCCGGGTGCTCATAGCGCGGCCTCCCGAGTGGACGCACTACTGCCGGCGGCGCGATTATTGCGGGCGACGACTTTCCGGTCTGCTGCAGACATGGCGTTTCCGATCATTCGCTTATTTCTTGAAGAGGAGCGCGAAGACTTCCTTATAGTCCTCGACGTAGTGGACAGCGAGGCCCTCGCGCACGCGTTCGGGAATTTCGCTGAAGTCCTTTTCATTGGCCTTCGGGAGAATGACGTCCTTGACGCCAGAGCGGCGGGCCGCGATCATCTTCTCCTTGATGCCGCCGACGGGGAGGACGCGGCCGGTGAGGGTGAGTTCGCCGGTCATGGCCCAGTGCGCCGGCAGTGTCTGCTTGCGCGCCAGCGATATAATTGCGGACGCCATGGTAATGCCCGCCGAGGGGCCGTCTTTGGGCGTGGCGCCGGCCGGCACGTGCACATGTAGCAGGTGGTCCTTGAAGAACTTACTGCCCACGCCAAAGGCGGCGGCGTTTGCGTCCACCATGGAACAGGCGATCTGGGTGGATTCCTTCATGACATCGCCGAGCTGCCCGGTGAGTTTGAGACCGCTGTTGCCGGGCACAGCGAGCGCCTCGATATACAGCGTGGCGCCGCCGAGGGCCGTCCAGGCCAGTCCCATAGCCACGCCGTAGCGGCTGCGGCGCATGAGCGGGTCGTCTTCAAAACGCGGCTTGCCGAGGAAGTCATTGAGGTTCTTGGGCGTGATGCTGGTTTTGCCGCTGATAGTGCCTTCGGCCAGACCGGCGGCAACCTTGCGCATGCAGCCGCCAAGGGCCTTTTCGAAGGCGCGCACGCCGGCTTCGCGGGCGTAGCCCATGATGATGGCGCGCAGCGCACTGTCGCTGAAAGACAGGTCTTTCTTGGTCAGACCATTGCGCGGCAGCAGCTTCGGAACCAGATGGCGCTTGCCGATATTCAGCTTCTCGTCGGTGATGTAGCCGGAGAGATTGATGAGCTCCATGCGGTCCAGCAACGGTGCCGGGATGGTCTCCTGCACATTCGCCGTAGCCACGAAAAGCACCTTGGACAGATCAAAGGGCACGTCCAGATAGTGGTCGCGGAAGCTGTTGTTCTGCTCGGGATCAAGCACTTCCAGCAGGGCCGACGCCGGGTCGCCCTGGAAAGACGTGCCGAGCTTGTCGATCTCGTCAAGCATGATCACCGGATTCTTGGAGCCGCTGATCTTGATCGCCTCGATGACCTTGCCCGGCAACGCGCCAATGTAGGTCCGTCGATGGCCCTTGATCTCGGCTTCGTCACGCATGCCGCCCAGCGAGAAGCGGAAGAATTTGCGCCCGAGCGCTTCGGCGATGCTCCGCCCCAGCGACGTCTTACCCACGCCGGGCGGGCCCACCAGGCAGATGATCGACCCGTCGACGGAGCCCTTCAGTTTCGCCACGCCGATGAATTCCAGGATGCGCTTCTTCACGTCTTCCAGGCCGTAGTGATCGCGGTTGAGGACGTCCCGGGCGCGAGGCACATCAAGCTTGTCTTCGGTAGTCACATCCCATGGCAGCTCGGTGAGCCAGTCCAGGTAGGTGCGCGTCACTGCGTATTCCGGCGACTGGTTGCTGAGGATATTGAGCTTGTCGAGCTCCTCCTCGATGCGCTTCACCACCTCGGGACTGACATGCTCCTTGATGGCCTCCAGCCGTTCGCGGTAGCGGTCCATCTCCTCGGTCTTGTCGTCCTTCTCCAGGCCCAGCTCCTGCTTGATGGCCTTGAGCTGTTCGCGCAGGAAAAATTCGCGCTGCTGTTTGGAAATCTTCTCCTCGATCTGGTGGGTGATCTTCTCCTTCAACTCATTCAGATCGAGTTCCTTGCGCATCAAGAACAGCACTTTTTCCAACCGTTCCTTGATGTTCAGGCATTCGAGGACATCCTGCATTTCTTCGCGTGTGGACGCCGTGATGGACACCGAGAAGTCCGCCAGGCGCCCCGGCTCGCTCCAGTCCGCCCGGCTGAGCAGCATCTTCATCTCTTCGGAAAATAGCGGGTTGTGCCGGATCAATTCGCGGATGGTGTTCATGATGGACAGGCACAGCGCCTTCACATCCGCAGATTCTTCGAGGACGTCCTGCGGGTACACCACCTCGGCCTCGAGCATGCCGTCCTTGTTATGGACGCTGAGCAGTTCGAAGCGGCGCTGGCCCTGGCAGAGCGCCTGCACATGGCCGTCGGGCATTT
>JAQWBY010000166.1 GCA_028706165.1 Lentisphaeria bacterium
AAACGCTATGAAGAGCGGGTAAAAGAACGCAACAAGCAGGCCATGAAAAAGAAAAAATAACTGCGACGGAGACAACGGCAGTGTTTACAGACGCCCTCCAGGATACCCATGGGATCTTGGAGGTCGTTTAGCTTTTTCTGGAATACTATTTGCCTGGGTGAGTCATGCCGACAGCCAGGCGTCCACGAACAGTCGGGAACCGAGAGAAGCAGCGAGGGTAACATGGCAAAGAAAAGCGAAAAAGACGTGGTTGGAAAAGCAACGGCAGCGACGGTGAAGGCCACTGAGAAGGTTGAGAAGGGCAAGGCGGCTGGCGAGAAGTACGTTTTCCTCTTTGGTGGCGAAGGCACCGAAGGCGATGCCAGTATGAAGAATTCGCTTGGCGGCAAGGGCGCGAATCTGGCCGAAATGAGCCGTCTGGGCTTGCCGGTGCCGGCGGGCTTCACCATTACGACGGAGTGTTGCAACGCGTATTTCGCGCTGGGCGGGCAGTTCCCGGAGGGGCTGCAGAAGCAGGTCATGACCGCGTTGGCTGAGGTCGAACGCCTGATGGGCCGCAAGTACGGCGATGCCGAAAATCCCTTGCTGGTGAGCTGCCGTTCCGGCGCCCGGCAGTCCATGCCCGGCATGATGGACACCGTGCTGAACATCGGCTTGTCGACCGCCACGATTCCTGGGCTGATTGCCAAGACCAACAACGAGCGTTTTGTGTGGGATTCCTATCGCCGGCTGATCATGATGTACGCCGACGTGGTCATGGAGAAGGCCGAGGGCATTGAGCCTTATGACGGCAAGGGCATTCGCCGCATTCTTGACGAAATGCTCGACCAGTACAAGTACATCAAGGATTGCAAGGCCGATACCGATTTGACTGCTGAGGACCTCAAGACCCTCGCCCACGCCTTCAAACGCCGCATCAAGGAAGTGCTCGGGACTGAGTTTCCGGACGACCCGATGCAGCAGCTGTGGGGCGGCATTGGTGCCGTCTTCAAGAGTTGGGTTGGCAAGAAGGCCGTGTCGTACCGCCGCATTGAGGGCATACCGGAAAACTGGGGCACGGCGGTGAACGTGCAGACCATGGTTTTTGGCAATATGGGCGACAGCTCGGCGACGGGCGTGGCCTTCACGCGTAATCCGGCTACCGGCCAGAATCTGTTCTTTGGCGAGTGGCTGCTCAATGCCCAAGGCGAAGACGTCGTCGCCGGCATCCGTACGCCCAGCCCGTTGAACAACGCGACCAAGACCGATCAGAATCGCGACATGAAGTCCATGGAAGAAATGATGCCCGAGACGTACAAAGAGCTGGACGAAATTCGCCTCCGGCTTGAAAAGCACTACCGGGACATGCAGGACATCGAATTCACGGTGGAAGAGGGCAAGTTGTACATGCTGCAGTGCCGTACGGGCAAGCGCGGCGGCAAGGCCGCGGTGACCATGGCGCTGGACATGCTTGATGACGGGTTGATTGATGAAACCGACGCTGTGTTGCGTGTTAGTCCCAACCAGGTGATGGAATTCCTGTTGCCGATCATCGAGCCCAAGTTGGAAGCCAAGTCGCAGTGGCTGCTTAAGGGCCTGCCGGCCGGCCCGGGTTCGGCTTGTGGCGAGATTGTTTTCACCTCGGCTGACGTGGTTCGCGCGACGCGCATGGGCAAGAAGGTCATTCTCGTCCGCGAAGAGACGAACCCCGAGGACGTCGAGGGCATGCGCGACGCCGTTGGCGTGCTGACGGCCCGCGGCGGTATGACCAGCCACGCTGCGCTGGTTGCTCGCGGCTGGGGCAAGTCCTGCATCGTCGGCGCTTCCGAAATGCAGGTCGATGCGCCCAACAAGACCCTGAAGGTTGGTGACAAGACTCTGCGCGAAGGTGCGCTGCTGACCATGAACGGTTCTGCCGGCACGGTCTACGAGGGCGCCCTGCGCCTGGTCGAGCCTTCTGCGGGCGAGGACTACGCCGAATTCCTGCGCTTCATGGGCATTGTGGACAAGTTGCGGACGATGGGTGTGCGGGCCAATGCGGACACGGCGGTCGACGCGCGCAAAGCCCGTAGTTTTGGTGCCGAGGGCATTGGCCTGTTCCGTATGGAGCATATGTTCTACGGCGAGGGTTCCGCGAAGCCGCTGTTCCTGTTGCGCAAGATGATTCTCTGCATCACCCCTGCCGACCGCATTGCGGTGCTCAAAGAGCTCTTCCCTTACATGAAGAACGACATCAAGGGCACGATGGAAGCCATGGACGAGTTCCCGGTGACCATCCGTCTGTTGGATCCGCCGCTGCATGAGTTCCTGCCTCATTCGCAACTCGGCCGCTTGGAGCTTTCCAAGGCCTTGGGCATTGCTGAGGACGAAGTGCGCAAGCGCGTCGATGCCTTGCAGGAGAACAACCCGATGATGGGTCATCGCGGTGTGCGTCTGAGCGTGACCTATCCCGAGATGACCGAATATCAGGCCCGTGCCATCTTTGAGTCCGCCGCGGAACTGATTCGCGATGGAAAGAAAGTCACGCCGGAGATCATGGTGCCGATCACCTGCGATGTGCGCGAACTGCGCCACACCAAGGAAATCGTTGAGCGGGTTTACGCCGAAATCGTGCGGCGTTTTGATCTGAAGAAGCTCAAGTACAAGCTTGGCACGATGATCGAGATTCCGCGCGCGGCGCTGCTGGCTGACCAGATGGCCGCCGACGCCGAGTTCTTCTCCTTTGGTACCAACGACCTGACCCAGCTGACCTTCGGTTTCAGCCGCGATGACATCGGCAGTTTCATGTCGTCCTACTTGGATCAGCGGATCCTGGCGGCGGATCCCTTCCAGACCATCGACCAGAGTGGCGTTGGCGCGCTGATCGAGATGGCAACTGAGAAGGGTCGTGCGGTCCGTCCGGACTTGAAGGTCGGTATCTGCGGCGAGCAGGGCGGCGACCCGGCTTCCGTGGAGTTCTGCTACAAGACC
Source organism: Lentisphaeria bacterium (assembly GCA_028706165.1). Lineage (GTDB taxonomy): Bacteria > Verrucomicrobiota > Lentisphaeria > Oligosphaerales > Oligosphaeraceae > Oligosphaera. The sequence goes on from JAQWBY010000166.1 coordinate 2,950, forward strand.
GGCCTGACCTACGTGAGCTGCTCGGCCTTCCGCGTGCCGGTGGCGCGCGTTGCCGCCGCGCAGGCTGCCATCAAGGCCGCCAAGAAATAACCCACGCAATCGCGCCCGCTGTGCAGGCCCGCCTGCAAGCCGGGCGCAATGCGCATAAGTGGCGGCGCCATCCGCACCGCCGCACTATGACACGCTGCAAAAATACGGACCCCGCATTGCCTCAAAGGTGATGCGGGGGCCTTTGTTGTTATATGTCGGCTGGTGCGGATCGAGTTATGCCTGGTCGTCGGCGATGCAGCTGGCGTCGTCGTCGGGATCGAGCAGGGCGAGGACATCATGGGCGTTAGTGCAGGCGAGGAGGCGCAGGCGCAGGGCTGGGTCAATAAGCTTGCGGGAGATTTTGGCGAGGACATCGAGATACTCGTTGTAGCAGTCCTGCGGTGTGAGCAGCATGAAGACGAAGCGGGTGTGGTGGCCGTTTTCGCCGCCAAAATCAACGCCGTCGGGGAAGATGCCCATGCAACCGGTGAGGCCGCCGTGGATGGGCATGGTGATATGGGGGAAGGCGGTGTCGCTGCCGACGGCGGTGGAGACGATTTCTTCGCGCACCAGTGCCTGTTCGATGAGGCGGTCGCGCCAGAATGAGGGCACCTGGTTGTGGGACACCAGGATTTCGACCAGTTGGGCAATCACCTGATTGCGGCTGGTGCTGGGCTGTTGGAGAGCGATCATCTGTGGCCAGAAGACATCGCGGAGGCGGATGCGCGTCGGTTTGCGGCCGAGGAGCATCATCAGGGGATTGCCGAAGGCCTTGGCCACCTGCGCGGGCAGAGTGCTGTCAAACTGTTCCGTTAGGCGCCAGGGATTGGGCGCGCCCAGGACGATGAGGTCGTCGGGCTGCACAGTGCTGGCCAAGCCCGAGAGGACGTCTGGCGCTTGCAGGACAACGATCGGGGTGGTGATGCCCAGGCCGCGGGCGAGTAGCGTCGTGGTGGCGCTGTCCGGCGCGTCCTGATCGTCGCTGCGGACGATATGGACGACCTGCGCGGGGCAGTGGTGCTGTTTGGCGATGGCATGCGCGATCCATAGCTGGCGAATGACTTGGCTGCCGCCGCTGGTGGGGATGATTACCCGCTTGATGGCGCGGGCGTTTGGCCAGCGCAGAAACACGCCGCTGAGCTCGTGATCCAGGGCGAATTGCAGCCAAGGCTGGCCGGTTTTGTGGTCAGGCCAGTCGGTGAGAATCATGCCCGGGGCTCTTTCGGCGGCTTTCTGTCGTGCGCTTGCCAGCACGGCGTGTATGCCTTGGTTGTGGTCACCGACGGTTTCGAGGGGGACGTTACGCGTCGCCGCGAGGGTATTGCCGCAGTTTTCTATGGCTTCTTTATTGGTGTTCGTGGTGGGGACAGCCCAGATGGACTGGCTTTCAAGGTTGCCCATGGCGGTGTATCTCCTAAGGGGGGGAATAATGATGGCTGAAATAGGGACGCCGGCGCAAGAAATGCCGGGATAAATATGCGCGGGGCGGACGGCCTTTTCGGGGCAGTCGTCAGCCTTGACTGTAAGGCCGAAGGCGCGGTTGTCAAACCGGTGGGGGGGGCGGGCGGTGGACCCGGTGGACCCGGAGGACTGGTAATCGGTCACCCATTGATAATTGAGCCATAGAGCTTCTGGTTGAGTCAATTCCCTCGCCGCGAAGCGGCAGAAGCGCTGAAAGCGCGAAACATACCAGCCCAGGGCAAGCACGCTGAAAGCGTGCGCCGCCCTGGGTACAACGGTGACCATGTTCGTGTTCCTCGGCCCCTTTTGCCCCAGTCGGCGAAGCTGACTGGGGCAAAAGGGGCAATGGAACTCACTTGCTTACCTGGGATTGACATCGGCGGCAGGTTTGGCCGCCATTATCAATGGGTGACCGATTACGTGGACTGATTGCGCGAGCAGCGGCTGGAAGCCGCTGCCACTCTGGGGGCGCTGCCGGATATACATCGCAGCCAGCTGCTGTTACTCTCTCTGATGCCGCGGTCGTTGGCTTTACGGTTCGGGGGTAACGGCGAAGATGCAGCTGCTGTCCTGGGTGAAGGGCCAGGTGAAGCTCGTTACTGGCTTGTCGCTGACGACGGTGTTGCTGTAGAGCTCGCGGACGCGGGCGGGGGTTGGCAGGGCGATGCTGCGCTCGCCGGCGTCGTGGACGGTGATGGCGACGAGGTTCTTGCTGGCCCAGACGACGTCTTCGCTGGCGACGTAGCTATGAGCGCCGGCAAGATTGGCGAGTGCGCGCCAGAAGGCGGCGGGGAGCTGCGGCTGGGCGCAATAGACGGCGGTCCAGGTCGGGAAGCGCTTGCAGACCACGGCGGGGCGGCCGTCGGCGTAGGTGGCCAGGACGACGGCGTCGGGATCGTCGGGCAGCAGCGCGGGATTCTGGACGTAGGATTCGGCGCCGAAGGACTGGCCGGCGAGGCCGTCCGTGATGCCTGTGACATTATGGAAGGTACCGGTGCCCTTGGCGGGCTGTTCGTGTCTGCGGATGCGGATGCCGGTGAAGTCTTGCATGCGTTCGGGGTTGAAGGCGCCGTCGCTGTAGAGACCGGCGCCGTTAAGGAAGACGATGACACGGCCGTCGCTCTTGAGTTTTGCCAGATCGGCGCGCTGTTTGGCCGAGGGTGCGAAGCTGCAGGCCATGATCAGCAGGCGCTGCCGCTGCAGGGCGGCGAGGTCACTGGCCAGGAAATGCCCCACAGGGCGGCCGCTGCGATGGAGCGTCGGCAGGCGGCGGATGAGCTGTTCGGCGCCGAGGGGATCGGCCACCTTCAGGTAGCAGAGACTATCCGGGTCGACGACTAGGGCGACCTGCTCGGCGGGGCTGCGGTCCAGGCGCTGGACGTCGCGGGCGACGCGGCCCTGGCGGCGCAGGGCCGCGAGGAGGTCCGGGTGGTCATAGCGATTGGCGCCGACATCGAACCACCACTGGGCGACGCCATTGCCGATGACGCAGGCGAGCTCCTTATCCTGCTGGATGATGTCTCCAGGCACATCATTGGCGCGGCCCCAGGTGCCGGGTTTGCCGGGTGAGAGGGATGTACGCACGTCATTTTCGTTGAACCAGAGTTTGCCGTGGAGCTTGACGCTGTCGACCAGCGACATGAAGTGGCAGGTGCCGAGGCCGCCGTGCTGGCGGAAGGCGTAGCTGGTCGGGCTGCAGACAAAATCGATATTGGGGTCGTTGAGGACTTTTTCCAGGCCGAGATGGCCGGCGTTCTGCTGGCGCTGCTCACCGCAGAGCTGGAGGAGATAGCCGTAGAAGACGCCGACGGTCTTCTGGTTGCGGGTGATCTTCTTGACGGCGTTGGCGAAGTAGCTGAGGGTATCGGCCACGAGCCAGGAGTTATAGGTGTAGAAATCGACGACCTGTTGTTCCTGGCGCGTGTCGCGGAAGGAACCGATGGCGGTGGTGTTGCGCTGGGCGTAGGTGGGCAGATCGGCGCTGGCGAGGGTGACGGCCGGGTTGTGCCAAGCCTTCTGCAGGGCCTGGTCGCTGCCGTATTTGTTGGTGAGCCATTCGCGGAAGTAGGCGAGGTTGGCGGGCGAGTAATCGACCCACTGATTTTCGTTGGCGCCCCACATCATCCATTCCTCGGTGGTGCCGGAAGCGAGGTGGTAGCCGACAAAATTGTCGGCGTAGGGTGAAGACTCGACGTACTCGATGAGCTTGGCGAGGCCTTTGACCGTGTCTTCCCGCCAGATGCGTGACGACCAGCTCGGGGCAGGTTTTTCGCCGCGATGGATGAGCGGTTCGCGGGTGCCGTCGGGCTTTTCGTACACCACCAGCTCGTCGGGATGCTTTTCGCTCCACCAGGCGGGTGCGTGGAGGTAGAGGCGGGGGAAGATATGGGCGTCGGGATTGGCGTTGAGGACCATCTGCACGCGCTGATCAAGCTGGCTGAAGTCGTAGACGTCTTCGCCGAGCCAGGACAGCTTGGACAGATTGTAGCCGCTGTCGGTGGGGGTGCCGCAGATGGTGAAGAGGTCCACGCCGGCACTGGTGAAGGCGGCGAATTTATCCGGTTCGGGCCGGTATGCGGCGCAGGCCATGCCATTGTGGGGCTGGTCGTTGATGAAGAGCGTGGGCACGCCATTGTGGACGGCGACATGTGCGTGAGTGGGCTGGGCTTTGCCGGGGCGCTGCTGGATGGCGATGCGCTGCAGGTTGTGACTGGCGAAGGCGCGCTGGTCTTCGCCGGCATCGCCTTCAATGTAGACAGTTAGATCGTAGGTGTTGCTACGGATGTATTTTGGGATGACCATGGCTTCAGGCATGCTGACCTGGTAGGACAGCGGGTCGTCGGCATTTGGCTGCAGGGCCAGATTGACGCGGGCAAAGGTGGCGTTGCCGCTGTTGAGCCGTAGGGAACCCACGGGCTTGCGCAGGGGGGGGCTCAAGCGCACGGTGAAGGGGGGCGTGCTGATGCTGTCGTCTGCGCGGCCCTGCGCCGGCAGCTCGTGGGTGCCGACGCTGCTGACGGCCACGTTGAAATTTTCCATGGCAATTTCGCCGATTTCGAGCTGGTAGTCCTTGCCGCCTTCAATGCTGTAGGCGATGACGCAGATAAATTGTGCCGGGAAGGTGATGGCTTCGGCCTTGGCGCTGGTCCAGGACGCGACTTGCCAATGGTGCCAGGGGAAGGCGATGTCTTGCCAAGCGCCGGCTTCGCGTTCGACGACGCTGATGGTTGGCAGGTTCTGTGCGGGTACGGTCCATTCCACGCCCATGCCGTCGGAAAACTTAGCGGCGATGGCAAAGGGCTGGCCGTGATTGCGCACACGGAAACGCAAGACGCTGAAGGGGCCATTGATGGGCTGGTAATAGAAGAGATCGTTGAATTTGGTTTGTTCACGGGGTGTGAACTGCCAAGTGAGCGAACTGTCGCCGAGGCTGTGAACTGCCTGGCTAAATTCGCGAGTGAGGCGTGGCGCATCGCGATTGGTGCGCCAGCGGCCGGCCGGGCCCGTGCCGTCAAACAACGTCGTGCGGCGGATGGTGCCGGCGCGGTCGCCGTCCTGGGCCCAGGACGGCACCACGCTGGCGGTTGCGCCGGCCAGCAGGCACAATGCGGCGAGGCCGCAACGGCAGGACTGATGCAGGCTGAAATGGCCATTCGACATTGAAACGCGGTGGCTTGCGGTCATGAGGATTTCTCCTTGGCGCGGCGGTTGCGGTGTGTTTACGGTGCGCTGGTGGCGGTGTCTGCAGGGATGAACAATTCGAGTTCGGCGATCTGGAAGCTCTTGTCGCCGGAATTGGCTTCGATCAGGAGGCGGAAGAAGGGTCCGGCGGCGGGCTTTTTGAGCACGAACAGGGCTTTTTCGTGGCGGCCGAACCAGGCGACGTCC
>JAQWBY010000167.1 GCA_028706165.1 Lentisphaeria bacterium
CCGGCTATTTCGGCGGCGTATATTCATGCGGAAACCGGCGCGGCCGGCTGGCGCGTTGATGTGTCAGTGCGGTGTGTAGCATCGCCGGCGGTTGCGATGACTGTCAACCTAAGTTGAGGATTGAGTTTATGACTAACAGCAAAGCCTCCGAGGCCGCTGGCCAATTTGCGTTGTATGGCGATATCTTGGATGCCGAGCCCTACGGCAATGGCCATATCAACGACACCTATCTGCTGCGCTGCAGGCAGGCGGGGACAGTGGTGCGCTACATTCTACAGCGACTTAACACGGCCATCTTTCGGGAGCCTGAGAAGCTGATGGGAAATGTGTCGCGGGTGCTGGCTCATTGCTCGGCGCGGTTGGCTGGCCAGGCCGATGCCAGCCGCCGCGCGCTGACACTGGTGCCGGCGCATGACGGTCGGCCCTTCTGGCGCGATGCCGAAGGCGGTTGCTGGCGCTGCTATCTCTTCATTGAGGGCGCAAAGTCCTACGACATTCTGGAAACGCCGGCGCAGGCATTTGCGGCGGCCGAGGCTTTCGGTGGATTCCTCGCCTTGCTTGCGGACATCGGCGGCGAGCGGTTGCAGGAGACCATACCCCATTTTCACGACACGCCGTCGCGTCTGGCCGCCTTTGACGCGGCTTTGGCTGCGGACAGCCGGAACCGCGCCGCGCTGGCAAAAAACGAGATCGCCTTTGTGGCGGCGACGCGGCACATTGCGCCGCGGCTGCTGGATTTGCAGGCTGCAGGGGCGATACCCGAGCGCATCACCCACAACGACACCAAACTCAATAACGTTATGCTCGACGACGTCAGTGGTGCGGGGATTTGCGTCATTGATCTTGATACGGTCATGCCCGGTCAGTCGCTCTTTGATTTTGGCGATCTGGTGCGTACCAGCGTCAGCCCTGCTGCCGAAGATGAACGGGATTTGCGCAAGGTGCAGCTGCGCCAGGACGTTTTTGCGGCGCTGGTCAGGGGCTACTTGAAGGGCTGTGACGGCTGCCTGACCAAGACCGAAGTCGAGCTGCTGCCTTTCGCCGGTCAGCTGATCACGTTTGAGATTGGCCTGCGTTTCCTCACTGATTTTCTGCAGGGCGATGTCTATTTCAAGACGCACCGCGATGGGCACAATCTTGATCGCTGCCGCACGCAATTCCGCCTGGTGCAGCTGCTACGGGAACACGAAGGAGCTCTGCAGAAGGTGGTTGCCGCACTCTGAGCACGCGTGGCATGGTACGCGGCGGAACCTGCGGCGAGGCGTCCTTCAAGTGAAGTCCAAGAAGGGCTGGGCCTTGGCGGCGAGCTTGCCACGGAGGCCGAGATCGCTCAGGGAGCCGATGCGGCGCTGGCGGCGCTGGCTGATAATGCGGTTGACGGAAACGGGGCCCAGACCCGGCACGCGCAGCAGCGCTTCACGGTCGCCGCGATTGATCTTGACCGGGAAAAAGGCGGGGTGGGCAATGGCCCAGTGCTCCTTGGGATCGCGGCTGAGGTCCAGATTGCCATTGTCGGCATAGACGATTTCGCCGGCGGCAAAGCTGTATTTGCGCAGCAGGAAATCCACTTGATAGAGCCGGTGTTCGCGGGTGAGGCGGTCGTGTGGCGACAGGGTGAATCTGCTCTCGCCCGGGATGTCGGGATGGCCTAGGCCGCCCTGGTAGGCAGAGAAATACACGCGTTCGAACTTCAGGCGGTTGTAGATACCGTCCATGTACTTAACGATCTCGCGGTCATTTTCATCCGAGGCGCCGACGATGAATTGCGTGGTGCATTTCACCCGGGCGAATTCGGCGCCGCGGGCGGTTTCGGCGGCCATAAGTTTGAGCGGGCTGATGATGTCCCGGTCGTAATTCTTGAATTGCGAGAGTTTGGCGAAATGTTCTGCGCCGGGCGTTTCGATATTCAGTGACACGGCCGTGGCTAGCTGCATGCTGCGGCGGATGGCGGCCGGCGAGGCGCCGGGGATGATCTTGAGGTGGATGTAGCCGCGGTAGCGGTATTTTTCGCGCAGGATTGCCGCCGTGTCGGTCAAGCGCTCCATGGTGCGGTCGGCATTGCCGATGATGCCCGAGCTTAGGAACAGCCCCAGCAGATGCAGGCGGCGGTCGTATTCGAGGAATGCCCGCGCAATTTCGTCTGGCGAGAGGGTACAGCGCCGCGCCGTGTTGCCATCTTGGCGGAGGGGGCAGTAGCGGCAGTCGCTGCTGCAAGTGTTGGTCAACAGCGTCTTGAGCATGATGCCGTAGCCGCCGCGCGTCAGTGGCACCGGGTAGAGCCAGCGGCCATCAAGGCCGCGCCGGCGGTGCTCCTTGGGATTCTTGCTGCTGCAGGCGCAGGCCAAGTCGTACTGGGAGTCTTCCGACAAGATGTCCAGTTTGTTGATGACGTCGTCCATGCCCATGATACACGCCCAGATGCAACGAGGAATTGAACCCGCAGGATGGCAGTTTATGCTAATAAATGTTATGCGAGTTTAAATTAGCATGTATTTGTTCGTGTCAAGAGCTGGCGAGGGAAAAAATGGACGCGATGGGTAATCGGTCACCCATTGATAATGGCGGCTAAACATGCCACCGATGTCAATCCCAGGCAAGCAAGTGAGTTCCATTGCCCCTTTTGCCCCAGTCAGCTTCGCCGACTGGGGCTAAAGGGGCCGAGGAACACGAACAGGGTCGCCGTTGTACCCAGGGCGGCGCACGCTTTCAGCGTGCTTGCCCTGGGCTGGACTGTTCCTCGCTTTCAGCGCTTCTGCCGCTTCGCGGCTAGGGAAACGGGCACGTCTGACTCAGCCAGAAGCTCTATGGCTCAATTATCAATGGGTGACCGATTACTGCGATGGACGCGCTTTTGCATAGGCGTTCTTGCCTAGCCGCACGGCATGCCATGCGGAGGTTCCGCGGACGCGCTCTTCTGTAGCCGCACGGCATGCCGTGCGGCGGCGTCCTCAGGCAATCGGTGATGGTATGGGGATGCGGAGGAAGGCGCAGGCGTTGCTGGAGGTGATGTCGGCGACTTTTTCGGGCGGGAGCTGTTTTTCCTCGGCGACTCTCATGCCGATGTAGGGCAGGAATGCCGGGCAGTTGCGCTGGCCGCGCTTGGGTATGGGCGCCAGGTACGGCGAGTCGGTTTCCAGGAGCAGCCGAGACATGGGAATGTGCGCGAGTGCCTCGCGGATATTGTGGGCGCGATTAAAGGTGACCATGCCATTGACGGATAGCATGGCGCCGAGTTCAAGCCACTGGTCGGCTTCGGCGGGTGTGCCGGTGAAGCTGTGCACAATGCAGCGCAAGGCGGGGCAGTGCCGTTCCCTGACGATCGCGTGGCAGTCGGCGAAGGCGTCGCGGCAGTGGATGATCGCCGGCAGATCAAGCTCGCAGGCCAGGTCGAGAAAACGCCCGAAAACCTCCCGCTGGACCTCGGCGGGCGAGTGGTTGTAGTAGTAATCCAGGCCGATTTCGCCAACGGCAATGACGCCTGGGCGCGCCAGCAGGTCGCGGAAAAAGGCCATGTTCTGGAAGCTGGCGGCGACATGGGGGTGCAGGCCGACGGCGGTGTAGATGCCGTGCTGGGGATCGGCCAAAGCGACCGTGCGCTCGCAGTCCTCCAGAGAGGTGCCCTGAACCAGAAAGGCGCCAACGCCTTCCTGGCGGGCAGCAGCAAAAATGGCTTGGGCGGAGTCGTCGCTGTCCAGATGCAGGTGGGTATCAAACCAGGGTGTTGACATGAGGTGAAACGAGGTCCTTTGAGAGGTGCGGATGAGGGATAGGGATAGCCGGTGTCGGCGCCGCGGTATCGTGGCGCCGGGGGAAAAGTCCATAACATCATCTGGCAAGCCGGCTTGTCAACAGCATGGCGGCGGATCAGTCTTTATCCTGGTAATCGGTCACCCATTGATAATGGCCGGCCTCAGGGGACGCCAGGGACCAGTGGGACTAATTGGCGGTGGGGCGCTGGGGCGAGGACTCACGTCTCACGTCTCACGTCTCACGACTCATGGCCGGGACTGTGGGGACGCTCGAGACCGTGGGGAATGACGCTTTGGACACCAGGGACTGATTGGGGACTTCCTGGACTTCGGGGACCGGTTGCTTGATACCCGGGTCGTCCGGCGGCGGCAGCGAGGCAAGGTGTGCATCTATTATCAATGGGTGACCGATTATTTATCCAGCGGGACGAAGGCGATTGGCACGACGATGTTTTTGCTGAAATCGACGAGGATGCCTTCGGCGTGTGGCCAGCCGATGGGCTGGGTGAAGACGGCGGTGGAGGTGTATGAACTGACCTGGCTGCCATCGGCGAGCTCCAGAACGATGCGGAAGCGGCGGATTTTGAAGTAGTCGTGCTGGGGATTGTGGAGGGTAAAGACATTGTGGGTGCCAATGCTACGCAGGGCGTTGGCGGGGATGGCCACGCGTTGTTCTGCGGACCAGGTGTTGGCGCTTTCGCTGCCGCCGGCGGCGCTGAGCAGACCGATGTCGACGCCGTTGAGGACGCCAGTGCTGGGGTAACTCTTCTCCCTGCTATCGAAGCCCTGGCCTTCATAGCAGAGCCAGCCACGGGTGGCGGTGGGCAGCAGTTCTGGGGCGATGACGATGTTCTCTTGCGGCGCTTCCTGTGCGTAGCGTTCGGGAACTGGATCGAGTTCGTAGCTGACGATCTGGCGGCCGGATTCAATGCGCGGGTCGGCGCAGCAGGCCCAGTCGCCGCTGGAGTCGTCATTGGGGCCGACGTCAGCGATGAGCACCAGGGTGATTTTCTGGCCAGCGTAGGGCGTGAGGTCGGTGCTGATGAGGTCCCAGCGGTGTTCGGCGACCGTGTGTTCGGCCAGGATGCGTTCTTCGCCGGCGGCGTTGCGCACGGCGACCTGGAAGAGAATGCCGTCGCCGAGGTAGCTGCCATCGCGTTTCCCGACCAGAGCGCGGAAGAACCACGCGTCATTCGTGCGGGGCAGTTCCAGGTCAAAGTTGGCGCAGACGGCGCCGACTTGGCCTTTCCACGGCGGGTGCATGAACAAACCGTCGTGGCTGACATCGCCGCAGGATATGGATTTCTGGCGTGTGACGTTGGCGCCGCTCGTGCCGAGATCGGCCGTTTCGGATGCCTGTCGTGGGCGTATGCTGCTGCGCCAGTTTGTGATGAGATCGACGGCGAGGCGTTCGGGCGCGAAGGTGCTGTTGATGCCGCTCAGCCAGCGTTGGCTGGACAATTCGTTGCTGATGGTGGCACTGATGAGGCGCATGGCGGGCATACCGTCCGGTGGCAGGGTGAAGGCGACGTCAGTCCACTGGCCGGGCTTGGCTGATACGCGCTGTTGTTGGCTACCGAACCGGCAGAGCAGATTGGTGGGTCGCTGCTGGGTCGGCAGCAGACTCAGGGTGAGGGTGGTGCCGGTGACAACGCCTTTGCAGCGGGTCAGGTCCTGGACGCTGAAGTCGATCCAAGCGCCAGCGATATCGAACCAGAGGTGTTGGCCGTCCTGGGCGTCTTTGGCGATGACCAGGTCGTGGGCCTTACCGTCGGGACTGTAAACCGTGACGGTTTCGCCGGGGACAACCACATCCCGGTCACAGCGTAGTTCTGGCCCGGCTTCGATCTTGCCTTCACGGAGTCGGTAGCTGAAAGCGCCAGCCACGGGGATGACGTAGGTCAAACCACGGGCGCGGCGGAGTGTGGCTGGACCGAGGCTCTTGCCGGCGAAATCCAGCGCTTCGGCGCTGACGGCGTTGACCGCAAAACCGCAGTCGGCCTGCTGGAAGAGGATGACCTCCCAGTGATTGACGTCGTCGCGGCGGCAGATGCCGGCGCCCATGCCGGCGGCTTTGGGGAAGCGTTGGAAGGCTTGGTCGCGACCATCGACGTAGAGGTAGGCCGGGCTGTCCGCATAGTCGGCGCGGAGGCCATTCTGGTTGGCGCTGAAGACATGGACTTGGCCGTCGTCGGTCCAGCCGGTAAAGCCGTTGGGTGGGAGGACGATGGTCTTGCCTGCGACCGTGACGTTCATATCGTCCTGGCGATGGCCATTGACCACGACGTGCGTGCCGTCCTGGTAGTCGAGGACGAGCTGGGAGCGTTCGTAGACGCGATTGGCGATGGCCTGGCTGCTGTTCCAGAGACGGCCGTCGGCGTCGGCGTAACGGATGCCGGCGATGTTCGCCTGGGTGTAGCGGCTGTGGAGTTGCTGCAGCAGGAAGTAGCCGCGCAGGGTGCGGCGCATGCCGCCGGTGCTGACCAGGAAGGACGGGTGGCCGAAGGCGACGGTGGCGGCGAGGAAGCGATCGACGCTGGCGTCCAGCTCGGCGGTGGTGCTTCCCAACGAGGCGTTTTTGCCGTAGAACATCTCCATGTTGCCCATGCCGAAATTGCATTCGAGGGGGTGCATTTTGAGCAGATCGAAGTCGACAAGCCAGGGCCGTTCGGGCAGATAGTAGCTGCGGTCCTGGGCGTAATTGCCATCGGTGAGGCCGCTGTAGAAGCAATGGTGCGGCCCTTCGGAATAGACTGGTCCTTGCCAGGCGGCCTTTTGGATGAGCATGATTTCGCCGAAGGCGTAGAAAGTGGCTGCGAAGGTGCCGGCGCCGGGTACGCGGTGGTCGTAATCGGTGCGGCTCCAGGGGGTGACCGAGGTGTGTACGTCGCAGTATGCAGTGCTGAAGCGGTACTTCTGCTGATTGATGGGGCTGAGCTCGGCGCAATACTCGACGGCGTACTGTGGCTTGGGCGCGTAGCAGCGGGCCCAGGCGCCCTGGAGCTGATTGTCGGCCGTGCGGCTGATGAGATCGACACGCCAGAACTCATTGACGGGCGCGAAGTCGGTGAAGTTGTTGTAGGGGCCGTAGACGAAGCCGAGGGTGTCCTGCATGTAGCGCGAGTAGTCGGCCATGCCGGCATCGCCGCCTTTGCCGGGAGCGGCTTTGGTGCGGAAAGTGAAGCTTTCGCCACCATCGCGCCAGCAGGTCTCGTGGTCGGTGATGAGAACCTGGCGCATGCCGTGTCGCCAGATGTTGTGCCAGTATTTCTTGTCGTTGTCGCGATTGCCGGCGCCGTGTGCGCGCCAGGCGTGGGTGCCGGTGATCTGCTTGTGGGGCGAGGGCGGGTTGGGGATGTTGGGCAGGTGTTCAGCGAATTCCGGGCCAACAGTGACGAAAAAGCGCTCGAAACAGTCGTTGCGCTGGCCGTCGGTGCGGGGGACGTAGAGCACGCCGCCATTGGCGGCGGCGCTGGTGGTACCGGCTTTGGCGGCGCCCCAGGGGCGGCTGCCGTTGGAGCGGTACCAGTCGAGGTGGGCCGAGAGGAACAGCGTGTCGTCACCGTTGTTGAACACCAGCACGGCGGGGCGACCGTTGGCGTAGTCGTAGTAGGGAATCTCAATGGCGCGCGGGGAATCAAGGCCTTCGTTGGTGCCGAAGCTCACCGCGCCGACTTTGCCGCCGGGGGCGATGGTGTCGATGACGAGCGTCTTGCCCATGATGCGAAATTCATAGCGGACATCGATGTTGTCTTGGCCGCGGCGTAGCCGGCATTGACTGATAACGGCGTCGCCCTCAATGGCGCAGCTGATGACCTCGCTGCCTTCGGGGGATGCCCCGTACGGTGCGGCGGCGTCGGCAAGCTGCACGCCGCCACCGCTGAGGATGCTGACGGGCGCGTTGTTCTGCCATTGCGCGGTGAGGCCCAGCGGGGTGCCGGAGTAGGGCGTGTAGCGGTAGGCGAGAACACCGTCGGGCCCTTGGTAGCGCAGGACGAAACTGCGGTCCTTATCCGCAGCGACGCTATTTTTGGCGCCGGGCTTGGCGCTGTCGGGCAGGATAGTTTCTTCGCGGGTGGGGAAGGGCAGCGTGCCGGGGCCGGTGTTGGCGGCGTGGGATTGTCCGGGGAAGGGCTGCAGATTGCGCTTTGGGCGGGGCATGAAGGTCAGCGGCGGCTGTTCGTCAGTGAAAAAGCTCAGACTGTCAAAGAAAATGGTGCGGTCCTGGCGGTTGCGGCCGTTAGTGATCTGGAAGCCGGCGAAACGCGTGCCAGGCTGGTTGAGGAGCTTTTGCTGGGCGTCGTCAAGGCGTTTTATGGGCAGGAACCACTCGCGCCAGTTGACGCGGGTGAGGTTGAAGGCGTACTCTGTGCCGTCGGGAAGCGCGAAGAGTAGCGCGATGGCGACCTGCGGGGTGTCGATGTCGTTCACCCACGCCCAGGTGTTACCGTAAATCCAGCAGCCGACCATGTCGAAGGACTCCGGCAGCGCCAGCGGCGCCGGCGGCCGCAGTGTGACTACCGGCATCGTGCCCTCGCGGCGGTAGGTCAGTTTGCCCACGTAGTCGCCCCAAATTTGC
>JAQWBY010000168.1 GCA_028706165.1 Lentisphaeria bacterium
GCCACACCTGCCCAACCAGAATGTCCTGTAGGACAATCTCGTTCTTGCCCTTGGCCGTTAGGCTGTGCGGGCCGGGGCCGACGTCGTTGAGGTTGATCCGCGTCAGCCAACGACCGTCTGCGGCGGCCACGGCACGGGCCGCCGCCGTGGCTACACGCACCGTCACGGCTTCGCCAGCATCGGCGGTGCCGAACACCGCCGTCGCCGGACCGCGCTGCAACACCGCGTGATCAGTAAAGATTTTCCCTAATTTCACGTCAGCGCGAAGGCCGCTGCTGACCAGCAGAGCCATGATGACAAAGACAGTAGACATTTTTTTCATGATTGAATCCTTTGGTTGATGGGCGTTCTTCAATTCACCACACAATACAAAGAGACATCTCAAACCTTAGGCGCGTCGCCACAATCCGGCACCGCCAGCGCTTCGCCGTCGCGCAAGACGGACTCATGCGCAACCAGGCCCGGAATAGTCCAACGCGCGGCCTGCCAAGCATTAACCGCCGGCAGCGTGCCAAAGGCAGCGGCCGTGCAAAAATCATCAATCAGCAACTGGTGCGAAGCCATGTGGCCGTTGGGAACTCCCGGCACTTTGTAGCTCGCCGGCAGACGGTCCGCTTCGGCCTGCTGAATAGGCGCAAAGTTGTTCCACTGCCACTGGTGATTGGCGACTTTCTGCTTGAATTCGGGATCGCCAGCATTTTCGGTCATCACCACGGGGTTGACCCGCGCACTGACATCGCTCAGCGTCACGCCCTGGGGCGTCTTCACCGTCACCAGATGCTGTGCATTATTGAACTGATATGCGCCCTCTGTACCGTAGAACGCCGACACGTAGGAACTCGGTGCCTTGTAACCAATGCGCCGGCATTCGTTGATGCGCGCGGTACCGCCGTTGGCCAATTTCATCATGGAATAGGAGTTGGAAAAGACATTGTCCCACTGATTGACGCCCTTCTTGAAAATCTGGTCGTCTTCCTGGTCTTCATAACCGAAGGCGACGACCTTTAGCGCGTAGGAATCCGCCGCCGACAGAACCATCGCCGTGGAATGCGTCGGGTAAAAAAACGGCGGCAGGCCGGCGTTAGGGAGGTCCTCGCGAAAATGCTTGGGAAAGTGCTCGATGTCATGGTGGTATTGCGCCTCGCCAAAGACGAATTTGCCGAAGGTGCCGGCGTTGTAAGCCTCGCGGCAATACATGGCGCAGGGATAGTAATAACAGGTCTCGCCCATCATGTAGGTCTGGCCAGTCTTCTTGACCAACTCCACGATCTGCTGGCACTGCTCGACCTCGCTGGCCATCGGCACCGCTGAATACACGTGCTTGCCGGCCGCGAGAGCCTCCAAAACCTGTGGGCCATGCAAATGACGCTGCGTAAAAATAGCCACCGCATTGATGTCACGGCGCTTCAACGCTTCATCAAAGGAACCAATCACCTCCACACCAAATTTCTGGGCGACGGCGTCAGCGCGCTCACGGAACAGGTCACAGACATAGACTTTGTCTACCAGCGGATGCGCCTTGAACAACGGCACAAAACCCGGGCCGAACCCACCACAACCGATTACCGCCACCGTCAATCTCTTATCCATCGTCACGCCGTCCTTTCATCATATTACGACAAAAACCTGAGCCAGCCGCAAGCACGGCCGCGGCCACCAGGCACCGCCCGGCAAAACAGGGGCTGAATATACACGACCGATGCGCCGGAGTCAGCCCCACAAACACAAATTTTGACGGCCCGCAACCAGGGACGGACATGCCAGTCCGCCCCAACTTCGCGCCTTCCTACCGGCGGCGTGAATTGTCGCACAGCGGCAAGACAGGCCGCCATTCGTATTCGTATTCGTATTTGTATTTGTCTTCTTCGCGTCTTCGCGCCTTCGCGTGAGAAAAATGCCCCTCGCGTCTTCCTACCGGCGGCGTGAATTGCCGCAAAGCGGCAAGACAGGCCGCCATTCGTATTCGTATTTGTCTTCTTCGCGCCTTCGCGCCTTCGCGTGAGGCAAAAAAACCGCGCGGCAAGCCGCGCGGCACGGAACGCGCGCGCGCCTGTGCGCATTCACACCGCCTTAATCCGCGTTAATCAGCGAAATCTGCGGATAGAATTATCGCCGCAGCAGCTCGTCGCTCCAGGAAAACAGCGTCACGTAGGCGCGGGTACGACATGGGCCCGGCTGAGCGGCAAACTCCAACGCATTGTCGTCCGCCGCCAGGTCGGGACGGCCGTCTGGCTCTTCCGGCACGACTTCGCCGAGGTCATCGCCATTGCCGGCAAAGAGCCGGCAGGTCGCCCCGGCGCGGTATTCGAGGTACTGCCCGGGAAGCATATCCACGGGGAAGATCACGCGCCGGCCGTTGATGACGATCTGCGGCCGCGACAGCGGCTGGTCCCGCAGGGACAAGGCCTTGATAGGGCTGAGCAGGCAAGATACGCTGTCGCCATCGGGGATGTCATTACCCCAGAGATAGATGCCGCGGCAGTTGGGGAAATTCGTCGTCGTGCGATAGACGCCATACTGGCCGCGCAGGATGGGCCAGGAATGGTCATCGAAACGCTCCGTTTCGGGCTCGACCAGCTCCACGTAGCGCCAGCCGGTGAAGTCGATGGTGATGTAATGCTGGACGTAGGTCTCGCCGTGGGAACGGGAATTAAGAATGATATTGAGCAGCTCGCCCTTGCCATCGCCCTTCACCCACAGGCCCATGGCACGCTGCGCACTGAGGTCCTTCGGCTCGCCGAAGCCGTGCCAGAGGCTCGTCCACGCGGCCCGCCGCAGGCGGTACTCGCGTTCACAGTGGTCGAACAGGGAATAGCGGTCATCCGGGGCCGAACTGCAGACCAGCTCCGGGCTGCCCGTGTTGCGAACCGACCAGCGACCGCAGGCGCGAATGGGACCGTCGTCCGCCGTCGCCGGCGTCACCGCGCTGCTCAGGCCGGGCGCGGCGGACGGATACACGTAGAGCTTACCACTGTTTAGAATCGTAATGGTCTTGCCCGGGTCGCGGAACTGCTCAGCGTTGCTGAAATCCACCAGCGTGACGCCGTCCTCCGAGTCGTAAGGCGCCACCGCCGGCAACGCGGTAATGCGCAAGGCCGCCGGCTGCGCGTCAAAGCGATTGCGGTAGCTCCAGCGATTGCTGCGACCGTCGCAATCCTCAATCTTGTGCCGGGCGCTCTGCATGGGCCGGAATGCCCACTCGCCGTTTGCCTGCCGCTGCAGTTGAAACTCGTCTTCGCGCACCCGCAGCCGTGACAACACCGACTCCGGAAAATAGCGTTGTTGCCGCAGCTCTTCATAGGCGCGGATGGTCGGCGCGAGGGTTTTCAGCCAGGCGCCCTGCTGCAGCGACGCCGGCGAGACGCACTGGAGGGTGAAATTGGCATCAGTGGCCAGGGCCTTACTCCACATGTACTCAATGTCGTCCCAGTAGGTGGGGTCCTGCTCGGAATTGCACCAGGGAAAAAGCCCCGACCAGCCCAGATGCATGGGCAGAAACAGGCGCCGCGCCTGCTCATTGGAGCGGACGTGCAGCCCAAGAAAGCGCTTGTGGCCGCGCTTGCCGTGATCCCACGCCTGCATGCGCGTCCGCACGTACCACAGGTGATGATGGAACGTCGCCATTTCCATCATGATCGGCTTGCGCAGCTGCCGAAACACCGAGAAGGTGAATTTGGCGCCATAATGCCAGCGCGCTTCTTCGCCGCCGATGATGTGAGCGCCGTCCAGGCCGTCCAGGTAGCAGAAATCGAAGCCGCACTGGTCAATGCAGTCGGCAATGCGTCCGGCGACCTCGTCAAAGAGGGTCGAATCGCCGTCAGGCGCATAGCAGCCCCAGCATTCCTTGAGGTGATGCACCTTGGCGCCCGCGCGATGTGCCGTCGGGGTGGTGCCATGGAGGCCGCGGCGGCATTCCCGCACGGCCCCGGCGGCCTTGTCCAGCACGTTGTATTGAATGAGTTCGTCGTCGATCTGCAGGGTCATGCTACGGCGGATGTAGTAGTTGATGCGTTCCGGGAGTTCCGCGCAGCCCTCCCGCAGAACGATGTCCGTGGCATCGGCCGGGCAATCCATCGCCAGGGTATAGCTGCGTTCTTTCGCCAGGCGCGAATCGGGCACCGGGGTGACCCAAGCGCAATCCTTGGCAATCGAAAAGGACATGGTATGCAAACCGGCCAAAATGCCCGCAGCGTGCAGGCGGTCCGTCACCGCCTTCACGCTGGCATAGCCACGCGGATAGACCGCCGGCCGCGGCTGGTAATTGCCGTAGTTGATGGCGCCGTCAAACTCAATGGCGCGGATGCCCAGCTCCTTACAGAACGCAATCCACTCGTCCACATTGGCCTCCGATGGGCTGCCGAAGACGTTGCTGCGCCGCGGCTCTTCGGCGTCGAGCGCCCACGGCCCGCAAAAGGGCGAATGAGGCACACCAGGCGCCTGGCCGACCATGTCCTGCAGGTGCCTGCGCATGGCGGCAAACGGCGCCGTCACCAAGCCACTCTGCGCGCCCGCGAAGCCAAAACGCCGATAGGCCGCCGTCCACAAATGATCCTGTGGACCGGGCAACAGCTCCACATTCGCCTGCAGGCCCAGGGCGATCATCGATGCGGAAAACGGCTCGTCTGCCGCCACCCGCAGTGTCGTCGGGATGTTCACAAAGGCCAATTCGTCAACGTCGCCAACGACGTCCTCGACAGTGAAGACCATATACGCGTCGTGTAGTGCCACCGCCACCCGCGCCGACGCCGCGCCGTCAGCGAAGGTCAGTTGCAGACAGCGGCCGTCGAAGGCCGCTGCGCTCGCGTCGCCGCGCCAGCCCCCCTTGCGCACGTAGGCGCAGGACGATGCCGGTTGCGCCTGCAGCCAGTCGCGCCCCGTCACCTTATCCGCAAAACGCAGATTGCGGCCATCGTCAGCAATCAGCCACTGACAGTTTTGGTTTTCCAGACGAATAGTCATTGTCCAGCCTTTCCCTAGTTGGCATTATCTACCACCCTCATGACGTACTTGCACGCCAAGCGAAATAACTGCGGCTGAATCAATGTACAGCGATTACGCACGTTGGCCTAAGGCTGCGCGCCATCGCCGGCCCAAAAAAATACGTCGGCCGCGTTGCCAGTACCGGCGCCTGGCACCGGCGCCATGTTGGCGGCGCTGACGAGCTGCCGCATGTCTGCCGGCATGGGCGCGCAAAACGCCTGCAAGCCGCCCGGGCCGCCTTCCAGGCTGATCGTCCAGGCGTGGAGGGCCTGGCGTGGCAGGCGCAGGCGACGCCGGTCGTCAACGCTGAGTTCGTCTGCAATGAAGCGCAGGTACATCTCGTCATCGACGCCGTAGAGTTTATCACCGACGACGGGGTAGCCAACGCTGGCGAGGGTTGCGCGGATTTGGTGCGTGCGGCCAGTGAAGAGCTCAGCGCTGAGCAGGGACAGGCTCTGGCTGCGCAGCAAACAGCGGAACTCGGTGTGCGCGGTTTCAGCGCCAAGGTCAGCCGGTGGCAGCGCAGGCGTGAAGCGCCGTTTTTTGCGCACGCGGCTCTGCCCATCGGCACTGAGCCAGCCATCGGCGCTGAGGTTGTCGGGAAACACTCCTTCGACCATCACCAAATAGCGTTTGCGACTCTGCGGCCGCTGCAGGGCTTTCGCATAGCGTTTGGCCGCCCGCGACTCTTTGGCGACCAGGACGATGCCGGACGTCTCGCGGTCCAGCCGGTTGACAAAATGCGGCTGCGCAATGGCGGCGAGCTGCCGCAAGGGTTCGGGCAAGGCTTCCCGTTCGCGGGTCTTGAGCAGGGCCCACAGCGTGTGGTTGAAAAAGCAGCCGGCGGGATGGCAGGGGAGATTGCCGGGCTTGTTGAGCACAAGCAGCTCCGGGCTGTCGTAAAGGACCTCCACGCAGTCGTCAATAGCCGGCTCATCTACCGGCAGCGGCAGGTACTGCAGGCTGTCACCCAGACATAGGACATAATCTGACGACACAGCGTTACCGTTGCAGCTGACCCGACCGGAAGCAACCAGTTCGCGCCATTGCGACTCGCTGTGATACGGAAAACGCTCAGCCAAAAACGCCAGCAGCTTGGCGCCGGCGTCCGCCGCCGATATGCTCACATTGGCTTGACGAGTGAAGAAGTGGTAGGCCATGAATAGATCAAATGGGCTCGAACGGATATAGTGAGGGCCACAAAGCAGCGCCGGCGATCCCATCGCCGTGACTACGCTTCAATATATACGCCGGCACCCACGCCGGTTAACACCAGCATAAAGAAACGAGTTGCCCATGGGCTGTCTGTTCATCATCGCCACGCCAATCGGAAATCTGCAGGACATGACATCGCGCGCCGTAACGACACTCCGCGAACTGGACGTGCTGGCCTGCGAAGATACCCGGCATACCGGCCAGCTGCTGACCTTGCTTGACATCCCCCGCCCGCCAGTGGTCGTCTCCAATCACGAGCACAACGAGCGGCATATGGCGGCCAAAATCGTGTCATGGCTGGACGAGGGCAAAAAAGTCGGCATCTGCAGCGACGCGGGCTATCCCGTGATCAGCGACCCGGGCTACCCGGCCGTAGTCGCCGCCATCGCCGCCGGCCATGACGTCGTAGCCATTCCCGGCGCCAGCGCTGTCCCCTTGGCCCTGATCGGCTCCGGCCTGCCATCCTCCAGCTACACCTTCAAGGGCTTTCCTCCACGCAAACCTGGCCGCCGTCGCTCATTCCTGGCCATGGACAGCGAACTGCCACATACCCTCGTCTTCTACGAATCGCCCTTCCGCATCGGCAAGCTCCTCGCCGATGCCTTCGATGTCTATGGCGACCGCCAGGCTGCCGTCTGCATCGAATTGACCAAGCAGTTCGAACGCGTCCACCGTGGCACCCTTGCCACCCTCGCCGCCGAATTCGCTGACCGCAAGGTCAAGGGCGAGGCCGTCATCGTCATCGCCGGCAATAACCCCAAATTCGTCGCCAGCCATGACGGCGACGATGATGAAGAGGAGGAGGAGGACGCAGACCGCCAATAAGACGGGGCTGTTGTCTTTTATCGCGGACGGAGCGGTCTGATCGACTGTCTTTTATCGCGGACGGATCAGACGGATCAGACCGATCGGACTGATCCGACTGTTTGATCGGTCCGATCAGTCGGATCGGTCGGATCAGTCTGATCCGACCGCAACAAACGCCAACGGCAAAGCGGGGGAATATGGGCGATCTGTCGCTTACTCGCGATACAGCCAATAGCCAACGCCGGGCTGGAGTATGGTTTCCTGTTTGAGCAGGACGTAGTACCGGCCATTCCAACGCCAGGCACTGACAATATTGAGATCGGCCACGCTCTTCGTGTCATCTGCCACGCCGGTAAAATTCCAGCCGCTATGCAGGCTTGGGCTGACGGCGCCGGTATTGAGACCACCAAGGGCAATCTGTGGTGACGACTGGCTGGCATTGAAAAGCCAGAAGGCCCGACATTGCGTCATCTGCGCGCCTAGGCGCAGTTCCGCGTAGGATCGCGACGAGCCGTTCATGATCAACGGACGCAGAGCCACGAGAGCATCAAAACCAGGGTCATTAGGCAGCAGCACCAGCGGCGGCGCCGCCAAGAGATTCCAGCCCTGCACTATACCCGTATTCGCTCCCGTGTACTCAAACGTTTCGGGTATGCCCGCCTTGATAATGGTGACCAAGGAGTCAGCCGAACCAAATAAGGTCGTGATGCGATAACCAATCACAACTTGATCGAACAACTTTATTTGCTCTTCATCGGGAAGTGTGTAGCTGATCTGCCACTGGCCGTCTGCGGAGACAACGCTGGCCGTGCCTGCCGCCGCAGTCGTGGCAATGCCACCATTGAAGGTGCGAACTTGACCGGCGATAATCTGCACCGACTTGCCTGTCTCTAAGGGACAAACCACGACGTTCTTATGGCCGTTCTGAGCCCACGGCATTTCTGTAGCGATGGGCTCAGGTGTCGCTGGCGCCGACGACGTCACGTTCGCTTTGCGGTAACGGATCTCGTAACGCCCCGGCCCCAGCTGGTGGCTGCCGGCGGGTGTCTTTGCAAACACCACGGGGCCCGAGCCGCTTTTCATGTTGCTGACAACGTCCGTGACCGTGCCGTCCGTCTTGACCAGTTCGAGCGTTCCAGCGGGGGCACTGTAACCGGACACCAACTTCCAGGTCATGCTCAACTGTGACAGCGCCGATTCGGTAAAAAAAAGCTCGTCGATCACAAGGACCCAGGTGCTGGCGGCACCGTCGGGATTTTTTACATCCCGGCCCAACTGCAGCCACTGATACAGCTGCAGAAAATCGGTG
>JAQWBY010000169.1 GCA_028706165.1 Lentisphaeria bacterium
ATGCGCCATCAGTACGGCGAGACTTTCTATCGCTATGATGAGATGGAGACAATTCTCAAGGACGGCTTGGCTGTGGGCATTGATACCTTACTAATGTTTGGCTGGCACACGGCCGGCCACGATGCCGGCTACCCGGAATACGAGGCCGATCCCGCCCAAGGCGGCCAGGACGCCATGCGCGAGCAGGTCCGGCGTTTCCAGGCCGGCGGGGGCAAAGTGCTGTTCTATTTCAACGGCCAGCTAATCGACATGGACACCGCCTACTATCGCGGGCCGGGGCGGCGCCTGTCCGTCAAGAACGAAAATGGCGTCGAGCATCAGGAGTGGTATAAATTCGGCAGCATTGGCACGGCCTTACGCACTTTTGGCAACAAGTCCTTTGTGACGGCTTGCCCATACTGCGAGGAATGGCTGGAGCATCTCAAGAGCCTGGCGGACCTGGCCATGGATATGGGTGCCGACGGTGTTTTCTTCGACCAGCTGGGCTATATCTCCCAGCCCTGCTACGATCCGAATCACGGCCATCGTGTGCCGATGATGGACCCCATGGCTGCGAAAATGCGCATGGTCAAGGCCTTGCGTGAACACATCAAAAGCCGCAATCCCAAGGTGTCCTTGGGCATTGAGTGGTTCTCAGACGTCACCACTCAGCACGTGGACTACATTCACAATATCACCGGCGGCGCCAACCCCGGCTGGTTCCAGGAGTGGAGCCGATACGTCTTCCCGGAAATCGTCCTTAGTGACCGCGAAATTCGCGATGACAACTGCGGCGTCGAACGCCGGGTGAATCACGCGCTCCTGCTGGGCATGGTTAGCGATGTCGAGATCTTCCGCTGCCGCAAGACCGTGGCATCGGCGCCGAAGTATGGCGCCTGGCTTAAGGAAGCCAATGGCCTGCGCGAACGCTGCGGTGACTTCCTCCTGCGCGGCCGCTATCGCGACACGCTGGGCTTCACGCTGGACAACGCCGGCATCCAGGCCCGCTCCTTCATTGCCCGCGATGGCCGCATGGCGGTGGTGGCCACCCAGAGCGAGATTGATGAGGCCGATGGCGTCATCACAGTGCCGGGCTTCAGCTACGAGTCATGCGATGGCTACGGCGACTACGGTGTCATTGCCACCGGCGACCAGGTCAAAGTCACCCTGAAACGGCACGGATTCGTTCTCCTGGTGTACCGTAAAGGATAATGCGGGTAGGGGCAAGGAGGAGGCAAGACTGATATCCACGCGCACACGACAGACTGGTGACGCCATGCTCTCCGCTTAACGCTTTCCATGCGCTTGTTGCGCCAACACTACAACCCGATGTCGCCGCGGCATTTCATCGCCGCGAAGCGGCAGAAGCGCTGAAAGCGCGAAACATATCAGCCTAGGGCAAGCACGCTGAAGGCGTGCGGCGCCCCGGGTAAAACGGCGACTATATTAGCGTTCTTCAGCCCCTTTGGCCTCAGTCGGCGAAGCTGACTGAGGCCAAAGGGGCAATGGAACTCATTAACCACAGCGGTATTTTGCCCAGTTCCCCCGCAATAAAGATCACACAGGTCGCTCTTTCTGTATGTCTTAGCGGCGGGCGGCGGGCTGGTGTGCGTGCGCGGCGATTTTCTCGGTGATGCTCAAGCACATGGCATCCAGCGCCAGGCGTTCCTCGACATTGCCGCGGAGAGCGCGGACAAATTCTTCGACCATGCGCACGTCCTGTTCGGCTTCCCATGGGTTTGGCCGCTGCCGGAGTAGTTCCGGTGCGGCACTGACCATTTCGGGGTGTGGCAGGTGCTGTTCGTCAGCGCCGTTGGCGATGATCAGTCGTTGCAGGAACCACGCCTGCATGGCGTCGAGAAGAATCTCGCGGCAGCGGATGTACTCGGCTTCGACCTTGGCGGTCTGCTCCTCTTCGAGCTGCTTTTTGATTTTGGGGTCGTCGGCATCCTTCCAACGCGGGTCGTCGTCAGTCTTGGCCGTTGCCTCGGCGGCGGCGTGCAGCCCAGCGAGGATTGCGCTGATTCTGCTGGCGGCGCGCACCGCGACGCTGGCGCCGGCGTTACGGCGCAGGCCGGCCAACACTGGGAAGAGGCCTTGTTCGACGGCAATGGCGTAGTCCTGGCGATTGCGCAGGAGCGAGAGCAACTGGCAGCGCGAACGGATGGTCGGCAAGAGCTGGCGGCTGTTCACCGTCAGCAGCAACAGCATGGTGTGGCTGGGCGGCTCTTCGAGGGTTTTCAGGAAGGCGTTTTGCGCTTCGGCGCCCATGCATTCGGCTTCGACGATGATGCCGATCTTCAGGCGGCCGGGCGCGGCGGCCAAGGACAGATCGTGGTCGAATTGCCGCATGCTGTCCACAGTAATCGTCCGCGATTTGGATTGCGGCCGGAGAATGAAGCATTCCGGGTAGGCTTTCATCTGGAAGAGACGGCATGGTTGGCACTTGCCGCAGGCGGCGCCGTCCGTGCGGCCGCCGGTGCAGGCGGCCGTTTGCGCCCAGGCCATGGCGAAGTCTTCGAGCAGGCCCGGCGTGTCACCCACCAGCAGGTACGCCTGACCGCTGCGGTCGTTGGCCTTGGCTTGTTGCAGGCACTGGCAGAGTCGCGGATAGCGTTCAGCAAAGTCAGCGAAGGACATGACTGACCTCTTCGCGGATGCGGGCGGCGACATCGTCTACCGTGAGGTCCGCCGATATGACCCGGAAACGCTTCTGGTTGTGCCTGGCCAGATCGAGGAAGCCCTCGCGCACGGCGAAATGGAATGCGCGATTTTCACTGGCGAAGCGATCGACGGGTGTGTCGCCGTCCCGTTGCTGCGTGCGTCGCTCGCTTTCATCCACGGAGATATCCAACAGCAGCGTCAGGTCGGGCCAACGGCCGTAGAGGGTCAGCTCGTGCATGCGCTGAATGAAGTCCATGTTGAGTTTGCGGGCGTAGCCCTGGTAGGCGGTGGTAGAATCGGCGAAGCGGTCGCAGAGGACCACGCCGCCCTTTTCCAGATGAGGCAGTATTACATTACACATGTGTTGTGCGCGGCTGGCACCAAAGAGCAAGAGCTCGCTTTCCGGGGCGACCTTTTCGTCGCGGAGCTCCATGAGAATGCGGCGGAGCTCTTCGCCCATGGGCGTGCCACCGGGTTCGCGCGTGACCAGGACCTCATAGCCGAGGTCGCACAAGTGTTTATCCAGCAGGCCGATCTGCGTGGATTTACCACTGCCTTCCGGGCCCTCAAAGGTGACAAACAAACCGTGGGGTAAATAAGGATGCTGCATGATATCGTCCACAATATGATAATGGGGGAAGGCCGGCTTGTGGTGCGCTGGAAGTGGGCTCCACGTTCGTGCGGCCGCAGAAAAAAGAATATAAGGCCGACAGAGCGCGGCGCAAGCCAGACCCAGGCGAGGAATGATCGACCAGGTAATCGGTCACTCATTGATATTGGCCGGTCTCAGGGGACGTCAGGGACCAGTGGGACTGATTGGCGGCGGGGCGCTGGGGCGAGGACTCACGTCTCACGTCTCACGACTCATGGCCGGGACTGTGGGGACTTTCGGGACCGTGGGGAATGACGCTTTGGACACCAGGGACTGATTGGGGACTTCCTAGACTTCGGGGGCCGGTTGCTTGATGCCCGGGACTGCTGGGAGCGCCGCCATTCCGGCACTTTTCGGCCCGGATAGAATGGATCAAGTCGTCAGATTGGCCAAGTTCGGCCCTGAGGGTCGAACTTGGCCAATCTGCATTTTATTGCCGCGAAGCGGCAGAAGCGCAGAAAGCGCGAAACAGTCCAGCCCAGGGCGGCGCACGCTGAAAGCGTGCGCCGCCCTGGGAACAACGGCGACCATGTTCGTGTTCCTCGGCCCCTTTGGCCCCAGTCGGCGAAGCTGACTGGGGCCAAAGGGGCAATGGAACTCACTTGCTTACTTGGGATTGACATCGGCGGCATGTTTAGCCGCCATTATCAATGGGTGACCGATTACTCGACCAGGACAGTCCACTTTGTAGGGTGGAAGTTAGACGCGTGCTCGCAGAAGCACGTTTACGGCTGGGCGGCCAATGCGCGGAGACGGTCGGCGATTTCGTCGAAGACCGCTGGCGAGACAATCTCGTCGAGGGTCATGAATTTGATGCGATCAAGCAGATCAGCGGGGAGCTGCTTGGGGAAGGGCAGGATTTCTGGCGGCACGAAGTCGTCATTGCGGAAGTAAATCGGCGACGCGGCGGCGGCGATTTCATTCTTTCCAGGAGGCGTCATGATGGCCAAGTACCAGCAATTATCCTGCTCGGTCAGGGGCCATTCCAAGCGGACGTGGCCGTCGTCAGGAAAGCACAGCGTCTTTTCCGCAAAGACGTCGCCGTTGCGCATGATGCGCAGATGGCCTTCGCGACCGGGGACATTATAGGCGTCGACGCTGAGGTGGTGTTCGCCGGCGGGGCGGATGATGTCGCCGCTGCTTTTGCCGTCGATGTCGATAATCAGCGCGGCGCTGTTCCAGCTGACCATGGTTCGGCGTTCCTGGAAGGCGCGGACAATGGCTGCCTCGGTCAGTGCGTCGGTTTTGACGAATGTCGCGCCGCGGCCGCTGGCAGGGGTGCGGCCGACGTCATAGGCGGCGTCGCTGCTGGCGCTGCAGGCGATGCGGTAGCCGCGATTGAGCAGCGAATACCAGTATCTTTCCGCGCGGAGCGTGGCGCCGCCGAGGTAGAAGAGGTCGAGGCATGGCATCATGTCGGGTTCGCAAAGGAGCCATAGTGCGTTGTCGCGGCCGCTCATCCAGGATAGTTCTCGGCCGCTTGCCTTGTCCTTGCGCAGCACGCCGGTATAGAGCGGATGCACGGGTATGGCGACGCCGCCGGCGTGGTAGATGTATTCGCGGGCCTGCGCGAAGTTGCTGCGTTTTTCGGGGTCAAACGGCATGGTCAGTGGAGGCACGCCGACGCTGCCGACATGGCCGTAGTTGGTCTTGGGGTACTCCATGTTGAGGCGCAACAGGAAGCGATCGTGGGAAAGTGCTTCCGCGATGCCTTGGTAGTCGGCGATGGCGAGATCATTGGCGAAACCGCCAGCCAAATATATCCAGTCGTAGCCTTCGGCCTGGCAGATGGCCGCGAGGTGCTGGACGTTGCCCTTGTAGATATTTTCGCCATGGATGATATGCGCGTGGAAATCGCCTTTGTACCAGCCGCGTTCGCGTAGCGACGGGTGCTCATGCAAGCGCGATATCTTCACGTCGCCACGCGCGGAAAACGCGTATTCGCCCATGGTCCAATACTGGCGATTTTTCTGGTGCCACATGCCGGGCTTGGGTGGTGTCAGGCCGCCGTAGGGATTACCAGCCAAGTCGAAGCTGCGCACGGGCTGGCCGTCGTCCGTAATGGTCAGTTGCGCGGGAGAATCGAGAATACCGTGCACCACGCGCCGGCCGGGTTCCGGCGTCATCGTGAACTGCAACACATCGGTACTAGGCAGCTGCAGCATGGGCAGATAGGCGTCGCCCATACCGTCGGCAACGGCCTTGAGGCAGTAGACGCCAGGCAGGGGCAGCGTCAGGCTGAAGTTGCCGTCGTCGCCAGCTTTGGTGATTTCGCCGGTATTGGCCATGACGTAGGCGCCCGGGACGGCGCGGCCGCGTACACGTACCGGCGTGAAATCGTAGGGATGAGCGTAATCGTTTTCCTCGCCGATGCCGCGAATGTCCAGGCGATCCCGGTACATGCTGACGACGCAGGCCGTGGGTTCGCTGGCATTGACCAGCGCCTTCACGGTCTTGTGCAGCACGTGCCGCCGTGGTGACAGGCCACCGCGATGATTGTGACCGGCGAAGAATCCCCGCAGGCGCGGACAGTTGTCCAGCAGGGCCAACAGTTCCATGTGATCCCACATCAGGTCGCGGCGACTGCTGGCCAGATACCATACCGGCACGTGGGAGAAGACCACGACGTCTTCGCCAGCCGTGTTGGCCGCTTCCAGTTTGTCCCGCAGCCACTGCTTCCGTTCGGCGGAGAGCATCCCGTCGTAGCTGTTGAATTGCACGCCATTGTGGGCTGCGAGGAAGTCCTTGGCGGCCTGCTGGCGGCCGCTGGCTTCGTCGGCGACGAGACTGAGGTCCTGGCTGTTGATGACCACAAAACGCACGCCGCCGATGGCAAAGTCATAGAACAGATCGTCAATGCCAAACAATGCCTTAAGCTGCTCTTCGCTGTGGCGTTGCAGATCGTGATTGCCGGCGAGAAACTTCACGGGGACGCGGCTGTCGGCGGCAAGCGCAAGCATTTGCGTCATGTCGTCGTCTTTAGCACCGTCAATGATGTCACCGAGAACCATGATGAATGCCAGGTCCGGCTCCTGATTGAGTCGCGCCAAGGTCTGGCGGTACAAATCCTTTGCCTGGCGATAATTGCGGCCGAGCTTGCTGTCTTGATCTGCGTACTGTGGGTCAGCAATCAGACCAAAGCGCACAAGGGGCTTGTCTGCCTGTGCCAACGCACAAACAGCACTCAGCAACAAGGCCGCGACGACAAGAATGGCTCGGCGTGATGGCATATCGAGATACTCCTCGGTTGGCGAGGGCCCGGGGTAGGTTGGGGACTGAGGCAGGCCCTGATGGTGGAATAGAACTTTTTGGCGGCAAACCGCGCTAATATAGGCCCAATTTGCAGCTGCGCACGGGAGCCCAACCTGAACAGGTAGACGGATAGTAATCGGCCTGCAACCGCCCCGGCGGGGAAAACACCGGGGACAATTTGCCGGAAACCCACGACCAACCGCCACCCAGCCATCCGACCTTGATTTCCGCCGCCCTTTGCGGCAGCGGGTTTCATAGGCGCCATTGATACCGTGTGGACCACGGCTAAAGCGCAGCCCGCTTCGTGCGCGCGACCATATAGGATGGGGGCCCCCTACGGTGGGGGGGCTGATTTCAAGAACCGCAGGAAAAATAGTCAAAAACTCGCCCCTTGACAAGCAAAAAAGACACCGAATAACAGCAAATTGTGGATCAGGATGATTTGAGCTGTCTTGTTCGTGTGATTTGGGCATTCATCGTTGTGAGTTCTGGTGAAGCGATCGCGTCGCTCAGAGGCCCGCTTTATCGCGGCGGTGAGCGACATTCCACCTTAGTCATGTCCCTCTTGTGCGTAGGTCGGCGGCGCTGGCAATAACGGCGTCTCAATGACTGGCCGACGACGCGAAAAGGTACTCGTTCAGTAAGCACCCCGACGGAGAAAACACCGGGGACAATTTACCGGAAACCCACGGCCAGTCGCCGCCCAGCCATTGGACCTTGATTTCCGCCGCCCTTTGCGGCAACGGGTTTCATAGGAGTAAGCACCCCGGTGGGGAAAACACCGGGGACAATTTACAGGAAACCCACGGCCAACCGTCGCCCAGCCACCCGACCCTGATTTCCGCCGCCCTTAACCTGCTTGTCAAACATTTGTGCATGAATTTGCCCCGTAGGCGCAGGCAAAGGATTCAGAACCACTGTGTCAAGTCTCTCTTATTATCACAAAATTTCGCACATTACCGATTTCCGCCGCCCTTTGCGGCAACGGGTTTCATAGGAGTAAGCACCCCGGTGGGGAAAACACCGGGGACAATTTGCAGGAAATCCACGGCCAACCGTCGCCCAGCCACCCGACCTTGATTTCCGCCGCCCTTTGCGGCAACGGGTTTCATAGGAGTAAGCACCCCGGTGGGGAAAACACCGGGGACAATTTGCAGGAAATCCACGGCCAACCGTCGTCGCCCAGCCACCCGACCCTGATTTCCGCCGCCCTTTGCGGCAACGGGTTTCATAGGAGCCATTGATAATTGGGCCATAGAACTTCTGGCTGGGTCAAACGCGCCCGTTTCCCTGGCCGCGAAGCGGCAGAAGCGCTGAAAGCGCGAAACATACCAGCCCAGGGCAAGCACGCTGAAAGCGTGCGCCGCCCTGGGTACAACGGCGACCATGTTCGTGTTCCTCGGCCCCTTTTGCCCCAGTCGGTGAAGCTGACTGGGGCAAAAGGGGCAATGGAACTCACTTGCTTACCTGGGATTGACATCGGTGGCATGTTTGGCCGCCATTCTCAATGGGTGACCGATTACGACGGATCGGACGGATCGGACGGATCGGACCGATCAATCGTCCTTTATCGCGGACGGATCGGACGGATCGGACGGATCGGACGGATCAATCGTCTTTTATCGCAGACGGATCGGACGGATCGGACGGATCGGACCGATCAATCGTCGGATCAGTCGGATCAGTCGGATCAGTCGGATCAGTCGGATCAGTCGGATCAGTCGGATCAGTCGGATCAGTCGGATCAGTCGGA
>JAQWBY010000170.1 GCA_028706165.1 Lentisphaeria bacterium
GCCAATGGCCCTTTCCTCCCCCTCGCAAAACCCAACTATGCTTTTCGGACAGGCTCGCGGGAAAGTTCAGTCTTTCCGGTCGCTCGACCGCCAGCCGGCCGCCTTGGCCTGCTCCGCGAATTGGCTGCAGCGCGAATACGCGTCAGCCAGGAAAGGGCCGATTTCGGTGAACGCCGTGTTACGTATGGATATCTCGAAGCTGAGCTCGCGGCAGTATGCCGATCCCGCCAAAACGGTCGCCAGCCGCGACAATTCAAGCGTCCCCATGTACGGCGGTTGATGCTGGTCGCTGACGCCATCATTGTCGTGCAAATGCAACGCCAACAGCCGATCGCCGTGAGCCGCCAGATAACCCAGCCCGCGGTTCTCGCCCAGATGGCCATGACCACTGTCATAGCACAACCCGACGACGTCCGCAGGAAAAGCGCCGAAGACATCCGCGATGACCTCAAAACGGTCCTCAAAGGTGTTTTCCAACGCAATCCGCACCCCCGTCCGGCGAATGACCGGCGTTAAGTCCTGCAGCGATTTTTTGAGGGCGGCCGTCTTGGCCCACACCACCTCGGCTTCGGCCGGAGTGGTCTTGGCTGCGATAGCCGGCGCGTGCATCATCACCACGCCGGTTCCACCCAGCGCCGCGTGCATCTCCAGGCGGTTGGCGACCAGCTCCACTCCGGCCCGGCGTTCATATTCCACCTGCGAAAACCAATTCTTCTCCGGCCCCACCGGCCCGTGAATGTCCAGCAGGGTCAGGCCAAAATCACTCAACCACGCTCTGATCTGCTCTCGCTCGGCCGCGCCGTAGAGAAAATCCGTGCACCACTGGTGACACCAATGCAGATGAGTAAATCCAGCAGCCGACGCCGCCCGCAAATATGCCTCAGGACAGCCCGTTCCCTTCTGATAATCAGTATTGATCGCCAGCGTCATCACTACCCCGCCTTTCCGTCCATAAACCACCAATCCAGCCGCCGCCAAGCCGACCGCCGCCAAGTACGCAGCAATCAAGCCAAGACAGCGCCTAATCTACAAGCGCCAAGCGCCCTACAGTATAACGCCGAATTGACCCGTCAAATCCCCCGTCCTAGCGAAAAAGACGACGCGTAATCGGTCACCCATTGATAATAGATGCACACCTTGCCTCTCTGACGCGGTAGGACGAGACGAGCCAAGCCAATGTGGCGCCCTCCGGGCGCCTCACTTAGGGTTATGCATGGTGCGGCCCTCCGGGCCGAACTTGGCCAATCTGTCTGATCGACTGTCTTTTATCGCGGACGGATCGGACGGATCGGACGGATCGGTCTGATCTGTCTGATCGGTCTGATCTGTCTGATCGGTCTGATCTGTCTGATCCGGCTGCGAAACCTGCCGAAAACGTTGTTCCCAGAAGTCCCTAGAGTCGGTCAATCAGTCCCTTGTGTCCAAAGCGTCATTCCCCACGGTCCCGAAAGTCCCCACAGTCCCGGCCATGAGTCGTGAGACGTGAGACGTGAGTCCTCGCCCCAGCGCCCCGCCGCCAATCAGTCCCGCTGGTCCCTGGCGTCCCCTGAGGCCGGCCATTATCAATGGGTGACCGATTACCTTTTTCCCCAGTTTCTTTGCTCCGCTTCATTGTGCTTCGGCGCATAGCGGTCACATTAACACCCATCCCGGTATCCAGGATTAGTCATTACGACAGGAGCACAGCATGTCCACAACCATCATTCCAGCCCGCCGCCCCCTCTGCTGCCATTTCCTCGCCATGACGACGCTGCTGCTTTGCACCGCCCTGCCGGCGCAAACTGCCACCTCGACCGCCATCCCCCCAACCGTCTGCGAGCAACTCGGCCTCACTGCCGACAGCGTCCCCGCGCTGCAGACCATCACCGAGGCCGCGCCCAGCGGCCGGGTATTGCCGGACTTCACCCGCGTGCAGGCGACCGCCGTCGCCAACAACCGCCTGCTCTTCAATATCACCTTCGCCAAAAAGCCCGACTTCCAAAGCACCGGCCTCATCCTCTATCTCGACCTGGACAACAACCGCGACACCGGCCGCAAGGACAAGCAGCACCCCGGCGTCGATCTCATGGTCACCTTCGGCGGCAATGCCGCCGGCACCACCGTGCACAACCACGCCATGAGCAAGGCGCTCATCGCCGCCACCCAGGAAGACAAAGAGCTATGGCTGCTCCTGGAAGCGCCCCTGCATAGTGTCAATGGCAAGGCCCTCTTCGGACTGCATCTCTTGGCAGAAAACAAGTTGTCCGCCGATGGCAAACTCGCTAAATCCTCGCCACACAAAGTCGCTAGCATCGCCGCCAACGCCAGCGAGCCGAACAAAAACCGCGCCCTCGGCCGCAGCTCCAGCCTCATATCGCTGTCTTACTACGGCTATTACAACGACAAGATCGCGCTCCTACCGCTGGACAACAAAGGCCTGCGCGCCGAGCAGGTCCGCTCCAACAAAAGCATCAAGCCGGGGCGTCCCCGGCCGGAACTATCGTTGCCCGCCGACAACGACGTCAAACGCCTCGCGCGCGATAATCGCCAGGAAGTCGTCTTCGAACTGCTCGAAGAGGCCGGCGTTGCCCGCAAGGCCGCCCGCGTGCGTTTTGGCCTGCCACTGCCGCAGGGCCGGCTCTTCCAGACAGCCCAGCTGCACCTCCTCGCGCCCGATGGCAGCGAAGCGCCCGCGCAATTCGCCGTCATGGGCCTCTGGCCCGACCAGAGCCTCAAGTGGGTCCTCGTGCAGTTCAATGCCGCCATCGCCGCCAACGAACGCCAGCTCTGGCGCCTGGAATACGGCCACGACATCCGCGCCAGCGCCCACCGCCCCACGCAGCTCCTGCTCAAAAACACCCAAGAGAGCGCCGTCATCAGCAACGGCCTGATCCAAGTCGTCGTGAACAAAAAACGCTTCGGCCTGGCCATGAGCGAGACGGGCTCGCCAGCCGGCATCAAGCAGCTCGATGTCATCCTCAGCGACGAAGCCGGCAAGACCTTCCAGGCCAGCGGCGCCGCCTGCGACGACTGGCGCGTCGAAGAACAGGGCCCCGAGCGCATCGTCATCCGCATGGCCGGCCGCTACTGCGACAGACAGGGCCACGGCCTGATGAGCTACGTTGCCCGCCTGACCTGCCAACGCCAGTCGCCCCTCGTCGAGCTGTCCTGGACCCATATCAACAGCGAAACCGAGGTCGAATTCACCGACATCAGCTCGCTCTACCTGAGCGCCACCCACGCTACACCCATGAACACCGCCGCCGCAGCCTTCCAGGACAGCAACGGCCGTCCCCAGAAAGCCATGGTCGCCGAGCTGAAAGCGCAGGACAACGCGACTATCTTCCAGCTCGACGACCGCCGCGCCCTGTGCTCAGCGCCATTCCCGGCCGTGCCCAGCGACGACAAGGCCGCGCAGCGACTGGACGGCGCCGTCAGCACCAGCGGCGTTCACGGCGGTCTCGGCGTCGCCGTGCAGAATCTCTGGCAGCGCTGGCCCAAGGCCATCAGCGCCGGCAGCAACGAGCTGCTCATCGGCCTGCTCCCCACCCAGCCGTCGGCAAGCTACGGCCAGGACCTCCCCTACTACCTGCTCTATCCCTTCATCCAAGGCAAGTACCGCAGCAAATGGGGCATGGCCTTCACAGAGAAAATACTCTTCGACGTCACCGGCACTCTCTCCCGCCGCGAGCTCTCCGCCGAGGCCGACTGGCCGCTGATCGCCGTCCTCCCCGCCGAATGGTACGACAGCTGCCGGGTCTTTAACGACATCGCCATGCCAAAGGGCAAACAGCTCAGTCTCTGGGACGAGTGGTTCGCAAAACGCTACGATCGCAACATGAGCCGCCGCGAACAACAACGCGAATATGGCTTCTTCAATTTCGGCGACTCCTTCGGCGAACGCGGCCGCAACTGGACCAACAATGAATACGATTTCGCCATTGGCCAGTTCCAGCAGTTCCTCCGCAGCGGCGACCGCCGGTACTATCGCTTGGGCATGGAAGCCGCCCGACACCAAGCCGATGTGGACATCGTCCACGCCTACCCCGATCCCTTCTACATCGGCAGCAACCACCAGCATTCCATCGGCCACACGGGCCAGTGGTCGCAAAATCCCGTCCGCGCCACCTGGACACACCGCTACGACTCCCACACCGACGCCCGCGGTGGCCACACCTGGCTGGAAGGCATGGTCACCGCCTGGTGCCTGGCCGGCGAACAGCGCCCCATGGAAGCGTCCTACGCACTCGGTGAGCATATCCTCTGGGCCATGACCCCCGACTTCAAAGCCCTCGGCACCCATGAACGCTCCGCTGGCTGGTCCCTCAAAGCAGCCATGAGCCTCTACAAGCATACCGGCGACCAACTCTACCTCAATGCCGCGAAAAAAATCTTCGAAATCGCCTACAATGAACAGAAATTCGACCAGGGCGGCGCTTGGCCGCACGTCCTCCCCAGCGACCACGCCGGCAAGGAACCCGGTGCCGTCGGCAACTGTCTCTTCCTGATGGGCACCATCATCAGCGGCATCAAGGACTACCACGAAGTCACCCGCGATGAACGCGCCGCCAAATCCATCGTCTCCGCCGTCGGCTGGATCATGCTCAGCTACGACCGCGAAGTGCGTGGTTGGCCATACACTGCCAAACTCGACGGAACGCCTCTCTGGCGCCCCGCACCCGGCAGCAGCCCCATGCTGCCACAGGTCGTCGCCTACGCCGGACTACTCAGCAACAACCGCGATATGATCCAGGCAGCCAAAGACTGCCTCGAAGCCATGCTCCTACACTCCCTGGACGGCAGCGGCAAGGGCATCGCCGCCGCCACCCAACTCAACGCTAACGCACTGGCCATCCTCCAACGCTGGTACACCGAAAACGCCCCCGACGAAGCTTCGACACTCCTCAGCGGCAGCATCGCCGACGCGTGGCTCAAAAACATCACCGACGCCAAGGAATTCCGTTTCCGCGCACCCGATAAAAAGCAGTTCGCCCTGCGCCTGCGCGGCGATAGCGCCACCGTCCAAGTACGCCGCAGCAGCCACGGCGCCATGCCCAAACGCGCTGAATTCGCCACTGTACGCATCAGCGACGCCAAGGGCCAAGTCGTCGCCAGCGACCGCTGCAGCACCGACGACGAAAAGGCATTCGCCTTCCCACTCAAGGGCCAGCCCGGCGACGTCTTCTGGCTGGATATCGACGACGATCAACGCGCAGTCTGGGACGTCCGCGGCGACAGCCTGGACGTCGTCGGCAAACTCGCTCCCGGCAGCAGCATTGGCGGCGTCCGCTCCTCGCGCTATTTCTTCCTGCCGCCGACCGGCACCCGTTCCTTCCGCGTCAAGCTCACCGGCATCCACAACGGCAGCTACGCCTGCGCCGTCCTGGACAACGCAGGCAACAGGCGCGCCCAGTTCGAGGGCCAGCACTACGGCGATGCTCAGATCGTCACCCTCGGCGGCGTAAAGAAAAACCATGAGCTGACCGTCGACGTCGGCAACGCTGCCTGCGACCTGCCTTGGGCACTGTTGCTCGCCGCCGCCGGTGACATCGGCATCGAACTCGTTGACGTTCCTCCCTACCTCGCCATCAGTCCCGAACAGCTCTTTATTCCCGACGACCGCAAGTAATACCCCACCAAGCCCCATCGTCCTCACCGCCCAGCCCAGGAATACCCTTGATGAATAGCGACCTGATCATTGTCGGCGCCGGCGCCGCCGGTCTGATGGCCGGTGCCCTCGCCGGTGAAACCGGCATCGCCGCCGTCATCCTCGAACGCCGCCACCGCGCCGGCTTGAAGCTCCTCCTCTGCGGCAACAACCGCTGCAACATCAGCCACGGCGGCACCGCCGCCGATATGGCCAAGGCCTACGGCGAACCCGTCGGCCCTTTCCTGCGCGACGCCCTGACTCTTTTCCCGCCGGCGCGGCTGCGCGCCTGGTTCGCCGCCGCCGGCATGCCCACCAGCCTCAATCGCGACCGCATCTACCCTACAACGGAAAAAGCCGACGATGTCCTCCACTGCTTCACCGACCGCCTCCGCGACACCGGCGTGCCGCTGGTGCTCAACTGCCCGGTCAACAGCATCAGCGCCGATCCTGCCGGCGGCTTCGTCGTCACCTGCGACCGCGTCACCCTGCGCTCACGCATGGTCCTCATCGCCACCGGCGGCGTCTCCTACCCCAAAACAGGCAGCGTCGGCGATGGCCAGCGCATCGCCGGCGAGCTCGGCCACAGCGTCACGCCCTTCCGCGCCGGCCTGGCCGGCATGGACATCGCCGATGCCTGGCTCACGCCCGCCACCGGCGCCCCCGAAGTCGCCCTGCCCTACGTCCGCCTGCAGCTCAACTGCGACGGGCAGGACGTCGCCAGCGTCGAAGGCAATGTCCTTTGCAGCAGCACCTGCCTCCGTGGCAGCGCCGTCTTCGACACCACCCGCATCATCGCCCGCCAGAATCTCCGCAACTGCGCCATCACCATGGACCTCTTCCCCACCCAGTCGCCAGCCGGCCTGGCAGCCAAAATCACCGCCCTCACGCCCCGCTGCGATGGCCAGCTCGCCACCCTCGTCAAACAACTCGGCATCGACGACGCGCTCGCCGCCGGCCTCGCCGCGGCCCTCGGCGGCAACACCGCCCTCCGCAAACAGGACGTCGCCAGCGATCTCGCTACCCGTCTCAAGGCCATGCCCATCGCCATGACCGCCGCCCGCCCCCTCAAGGAAGCCATCGTCACCGTTGGCGGCGTTAGCCTGGACGACATCGACCCGGCAACCATGGAATCAAAACGCGTCCCCGGGCTCTTCTTCGCCGGCGAAGTCATGGACGTCGATGGCCCCACCGGCGGCTACAATCTCCACGCCGCCTTCGCTACCGCCCAACTCGCCATGCAGACCATCAAAAAACGCTGCCCAAACACCGTCACGCCCGCTCATAACCGCGGCCCGGCAGATATCGATGAACAAGACGACGACAGCGCCAAGCCAAACACAGCCCCACCCCGCACACCACAAATACCCCAAGCCGGCAAAGCACCACACGCCGGCAAAGCACCACACGCAAGCAAACCCGCCCACGCCGGAAAGGCACCACGCTCAGGCAAACCAGCCCACAGCGGCCAAGCCCCTTTCAGCGACAAAACCCCACGCACTGGGAAACCCGCATACGGTAACAAACCTGCCTCCGGCGACCGCCCACCACGCTCCGGCCAAGCCCCCTACGGCGACCGTCCACCGCGCACCGGCAAACCAGCCTCTGGTGGTCAGGCCCCCTACGGCGACCGTCCCCCACGCTCCGGCCAAGCCCCCTACGGCGACCGCCCACCACGCACCGGCCAAGCCCCCTATGGCGACCGTCCCCCACGCACCGGCAAGGCCCGCCCGGCCTGGCAACGCCGGCCCGACGCTGCCAACCAGCCCAGCCCCGACGCCACTCCGCAACAGCGCCGCGCCGGCCGCTCTCGACTCGATACTGCCAGCAGCGCCGCACAGTGGTCAGACCGCACGCCCGAACAACGCCCCGACCGCCCCGACCGCCCAGACCAGCGCCGTAATAAACGCACGGCTGGCGACAAAGGCCCCCGGCAAACACCCCCGAGCCATTCCGCTGCCCCCTGGTGGGCTAAGGACAAAAAAGACCCCGGCAAACGCCAATAGCCCAACCGCGCCGCTGCTACCTTGACCGCCTATAGCCGGCGGCGTGAATTGCCGCGCAGCGGCACGACACGACGCCATTCTTCCTTGCCTTTGTCTTCTTCGCGCCTTCGCGCCTTCGCGTGAGAAAAAAGAGCCCATCTCTTCTTCGCTCCTTCGCGCCTTCGCGTGAGTAATAAATTTACGCCGCCAACAGAGTGCGGACACATAGGTCCGCCCCTACGAATTCGCGCCTTCGCGCCTTCGCGTGAGCAAAAAATCTGCCCTGCCTTCTTCGCGCCTTCGCGTGAGCAAAAAAAACTGCCCTTTCTTCTTCGTGCCTTCGCGCCTTCGCGTGAGCAAAAAATCTGCCCTGCCTGAAAAAATCTGCGTTAATCTGCGCCATCGGCGGATAAACAAACCGCACTCCCCTGCCTAAAAAAAGATTACCTGGAAGGTACGACAGCCCGGCCCTTCTGTGCGTCCTGCCTGCCAACAATCTACATTACAGATTGTTAATGAAAAGGCAACCTTGGCGTGATTTTCCTTAGCGATAGTAAGCGGCATTACTGAATAATCGTGCTGCTTGACTAACTGCATAAGGAACTACCACGATGAAGGAACAACGTCCGGCCCTCTATACCTATTGCCTCTTG
>JAQWBY010000171.1 GCA_028706165.1 Lentisphaeria bacterium
TCCTGCGGTGGTGGCCTGGGAGCTCTGGAATGAGATCAACAGCACGGGCGAGCTGGCGATTTGGCGGGAGTGGAGCGACCAGATGCTGGCTGCGCTGCATGAGATATTTCCGCGGCAGCTGGCGTTGCAGAATCTCGGCAGTTTTTCCGGCAGCACGGCATATCGCTGTTATGACTATTTGGGGGCCTTGGCGGGGACGGACTTTTTGCAGGTCCATCGCTATCTCGATCCCGGCGCGGAGCTCGATATCTGCCGGGGGCCGATGGACGTCCTCTGCGCGGACGCCATTGGCCAGTTGCGCCGGCGCTGTTCTGACAAGCCGGCGGTGCTGGCCGAAGGCGGCGCGGTGGAGGCCAATCACGCGCGCTATTCGCGGCTATATGAGAAGGATCACGAGGGCACGCTGCTGCACGACGTGTTGTTTGCGCCTTTCTTCGCCGGCAGTGCCGGCAGCGGCCAGTGCTGGCATTGGGATCACCTTTACCTGGACAAGCACGACCTCTACTGGCACTTCGGGCGTTTTGCCCGCGCCGTTGCTGGGGTGGATCCCATCGCCGAGGACTTTCAGCCCTATTATACCGAAACCCACGCCTTGCGCGTCTATGGCTTGCGTGGCAGGCGCATGGACCTTTTGTGGTGCCGTGACAAGGCCAGTGACTGGCGCAGCGAACTCGACGAAGACCGCCCGGCCGCCGATCTGCGCGGCCTGAGCGTGCCGGTGGACGACGCCAGCAGCTGCCAGGCTTACGCGCCGTGGACGGATTCGGAGGAAGAGCTGTCGCTGCGCAATAGCCGCAGCGCGCTCCTGCCGCCTTTCCGCCGCTCGCTCGTCCTGCGCGTTCGGCATTGACGTGAAGGCCTGTGGCTGGTGTTGGCTGGCCGCGCGGCAATGCCAGGCGCAGCGGCTGCGAGGTGATACGTGATTACAGACGAGGACAGACGATGAAACTGGGACTATTTCTACCCGCTGTGCCGGATAGCAAGTGGACGTTGGCGCGGCAGGCCGGCATTGACTACGCGATTACCAAGGCCGCGCCGGAGTTGACCGGCCTGAAGCCGATCTGGGACTTTGCGACTCTGGCGGGCATTCATGCGCGCTTTCGTGATGCCGGCTTTCGGCTCATGGCCATTGAGGGCGATGAATTCGACATGAGCCGCATTAAGCTCGGGTTGCCTGGGCGCGACGAGGACATCGAGCATTACTGCGCCATGCTGAGCAACATGGGCCGGCTGGAGATACCCGTGCTCTGCTACAATTTCATGGCTGGCGTCGGCTGGTTTCGCAGCCGGGTGGACATTCCGGCGCGGGGCGGGGCCTTGACCAACGGCTATTTTCCGGCGGATATCCCAGCGGCGGAATTGTGCCTGAGTCACGAGCAGCTGTGGGACAACTACGCGTATTTCATGCGGGCGGTGATGCCGGTTGCCGCCGCCGCCGGGGTGCGCATGGGCTTGCATCCGGACGACCCGCCGGTGCCGGAGCTCAAGGGTTATCCGCGCATCATGACCTCGGCGGCGGCTTTTCGCCGGGCGCAGGCACTGGCTGCCAGTCCGGCCTGGGGCATCAGTTTCTGCCAGGGCACCTTCCGCAGCATGGGCGAGGACATCATGGCGCTGATCCCTGAATTCAAGGACGACATCATCTTTGTCCACGCTCGCGATGTTGAAGCCCGCGATGGAGGTTTTGTGGAGACCTTCCATGACAACGGCCCCACGGACATGGCCGCCGTCATGCGGCAGTACCGCCGCTGTGGCGTGGATTGCCTCATGCGGCCGGATCACGCGCCGACCATGGCTGGCGAGGACAATTCGTCGCCCGGCTATGCCATCATGGGGCGCCTCCTGGGCGCGGCGTACTTGCGGGGAATACTGCGGGCGATAGAACAAGAAAATACGGGACACTGAGCATGAAGATTATTACTTTGGGAACCAGTCACGGCGATCCGACCACCTGCCGCCACTGCAGCAGCACGCTGCTGCAGCTGGACGACGACACGGGCTACCTGATTGATGCCGGCGCGCCGGCCAACGCGCTGATGATCCGTAAGGGGCTGCAGTTGACCATGCTGCGCGCGGTGTTTATCACCCATCAGCATGAAGATCACATGGGCGGGCTGCCTGGCGTCCTCAAGACCCTGGTTAAATATCCCAAACGCGATGGCGCGACCACGGATATACTGTTGCCGGAGCAGAGCGGTATCGACGCGACCCTGGCCTTTATGGCCGCGACGGGCCGTGGCTGGCCGCCGGAGCTACTGACCTTCAGGGTCTTGCCCAGCGCCGCCTGCTGCTATGCTGACGACTTGGTGCGGGTCAGCACGCTGCCGACCGAGCATATGGGGGCGTCCCCCAGCTATGGCTTCCTGGTCGAAACCGAGGGCAAACGCGTGGTTTTCTCGGGCGATCTGCATGCCAGTTTCCGCGATTTCCCGCTGCGGGCCGGTGATGATCCCTGCGATCTGTGCATCTGCGAGTGTGTCCACTACCGTCTTGAGGACGCCCTGCCCAAGCTCAAACAGTTGCCCATTAAGCGCATGATCTTCAATCACATCGGCGATGCCTGGCATGGCGAAGACAACGAGCGACGTTTCCGGGAGCTCGTCGCGGAATTGCCGTTTCCGGCGACGATGGCTTTTGACGGGGATGAATTCACGGTCTAAAGAGCCGTTCGCTGATTACATTTACTGCTCTCAAAGAATACACAAAAAGTGCTGTTTAACCTACAAGATAAGCGAGTTCCATTGCCCTTTCGCAGCCAGTCAGCTTCGCCGACTGGCAGCGAAAGGGCCGAGGAACATGTGTGTAGTTGTCGGCTTACCCAGGGCGGCGCGCGCCTACAGCGCGCTTGCCCTGGGCTGGTATGCTTTCGCGCTTTCAGCGCTTCTGCCGCTTCGCGGCCTAGGAATGTTGGTCGATGACAGGACGTTGCAGCAAGTAGTATTTGTCTCGCGATACGTAAACGTAATTTGTGAAAAGGTTGCAAGCATTTCGCCCTGCCGATTGGAAGGACTGTTATGACGACGATTGCCTTGTTGGGCGACATTCATTTGCCCGACCGCGAAGACACGGTAAAGGATTTAGTGTGGGACTGGGCCCTGGCCGAAGCACAGCGGCAGGGCGCGGAATTGCTGGTTGGCCTTGGCGACTTGACCAGTGTCGGTACGCTCAAGGCTGCCCAGCGCGTTCGTCGCAAACTGGACGCGACGGAGCTGCCTTTTGTGCTCAGCCCCGGCAACGCCGAGTTTCGCACTCGCGCGCAGACGGCGGCGGTGCTGAGCGCGCTCAGCACGCCCCGTCAGCACGGCGAGGTTCTGGTGCTCGATAGCGCCAAGGGCTCGTTCAGCGACGACAGTCGCGCCGACCTGGCTGCGCTGCCCGCAAGTGGCCGACGCAATCTCCTGGTGGCGACGCACTGCCCGCCGGCGGATTTGCCGGAAGGCGATCGGGCGATGCTGGATGAGCTGGCGGCCGCCGGCGTCATCGGCTGCCTGGCGGTGGGGCATAAACACTGGGACGCCAGCAGCGGCTGCTGTCAGCAGATTCGCGGTCTTGATCCGGATAAAGCCCAGGGTGGACCGCCGGCGCTGGTCATCATGCGGCGCGGCCCGTTGGGCTGGCAGCGGCAGGACATTTCCTGCCCGTTGGCCGACCCGCTCAACTGGTCGGAGGCCGAGCGCCGCGAATGGCTGGCGAACCTGGGCATATCGGCCATGGGGCAGACGCTGCCGGCCTTGGCCGAAGCCCGCGCGGAGGGCGTCGCCGCCGTGGAACTGCGTTATGAAGCCACGCGTGGTATTGCGGACGACGAGTTGCTGCCGGCGCTGGCGGCCTGGCGTGGGGCGGGTGGGCGTTGCCTGTCCATGCA
This sequence comes from Lentisphaeria bacterium, assembly GCA_028706165.1. Taxonomy (GTDB): domain Bacteria; phylum Verrucomicrobiota; class Lentisphaeria; order Oligosphaerales; family Oligosphaeraceae; genus Oligosphaera. Next base: position 3,866 of record JAQWBY010000171.1, read on the forward strand.
CTGCCCGAGTATCGCCTGGCAGGACGGCGTGGTGACGGGCGTGTCGGAGTTGCGTGCTTGTGCGGAGTACAGCCGTCGCCTGTGCGTTGATCGCGTGACCGTCCATGTGCCGGGGGTGACCGTGCAGGAACTGCGGCGTGATGCCGTGCCGTATGGGGCACTGCTGGATGCGACCTGCGACTGTCTGCGGCCGCTGGTGGACGCGGGTATCGCCATCGGCATCGAAAACATGCATATGCGCGACGCCGAGAGGGTCGGTGACAAACGTGGCTTCGGCTACACCCCCTGGGAATGCCAGGAGTGGATTGAGGCTCTGCGCGGCAGGCTGGGCAAGGACGCGGTCGCGTTCCATCTGGATATTGGTCACGCGCGCAACAACAACTGGTATTCGAGCCTGTACAACCTAAGCGAGTGGTATGCGGAAATGGGCTCCTGGCTCAGTGGCTGCCATCTGCATCAATACAGTCTGGTTGATGGCCGTTATGATAACCACTATCCATTGCACGAAATCTACGGCGGGTTCATCTCACTCGCGTCGTTTTTCATGTCCTGGCATCTTGGCCAATGTCGCCATGTGCCGATGTTTTTGGAAATCCGCCACGAATCGTCCATTGCGAGTTATCGGTCCCTGCGTTCGGCTTTGGGGCTGGCGCGCGGTGAAGACGCCTGACACCGATCAAAACACACCATGGGAGAGCACCATGTCACTTGTCAAGCAACCCCGTCTGAGTATGATAGCTTTGATCTGTGCCGGGGCATTGCACGCGCAGAATGCCGTTGTCGAGCAGTTTTCCCTTGCCGATTTCAGCGCCGACCAGACGGTGCGCTGGTCTAGTCGGCTGAGCGTGATTGCGGACCCCGCCATGGGTGCTGTCGGTCGCTGGGCAGTGCCTGCCGAAGCCAAAGCGGATAGTGTGCCGCTGGCGCTCGGCGACTGGGCGCCAGAATGCGACGAATGGGACGAACTACGCTTCGAATACAAGCTCAGCGCAGTCCCGGCCTGGTTTGGGGTCAAAGTCACCGACTATCCGTTGGCTGACGGCATGCAGGCGACTTGGCAGCTGGAGGTGCCTGGCAATGCCGCCGGGCAGTGGCGGCAGGCGATTGTGCCCTTGCACGCGCCGAGGTGGCTTTGGGGCGACAAGCCGTCGAAAGAGCGACGGGCCATTGATTTTCGGGTACAGAACGACGCTGAACGCGAGGTCGAGGTGTGCATTGCCCGCCCGCGGCTGGTACGTCGCAAAGTCCATCTGGCCGGCGCGCCGGAACTGTCTTGGGAAGCGGCTGGTCGCGCGGGGCGGCTGGCTTTTACGGTTGTCAATCGCTCGCAGGACAGTCTGGCTTTACAGCTGCGCCTGAGCGCCAGTGACGATCGCGTCGTGTTGACGCCGGCGGTGGCCGACCTGAGTTTGGCGCCCGGACAGCGACAGGTTATGAGCGCCACTCTGTCTTGTCGTGAGGCGATAGGGCCGCTGACGCTGTTTCAGGTGGACGTGGTATTGCAGGCGCCGGGGGCTGACGCGGCGCCGGGCGATGCGTTGGGCGACGACCTGCTGGCGGTGCAGGAAACGCTGGCGGTCACTGTGCCCTTTGGTGAGATTCCCGTGCCGTGTCTGCTGTTTACGCCGGAGCAGTTGCCAGCGCTGCGTGAACGCGTCGCCGCTGGTGGGCCTGCGCACAACTGGTGGCAGGGCGTGCTGAAGAAGGCCGACGAGTGGCTGGAGCGCACGCCGGAGTATCCGCCGCGTGGTGCGCAGTGGTGGCATTGGTACAGCTGCAAGACCTGCGGTGTGAGCCTCAAGACGGCCTCGCCGACGAGTCATGTCTGCCCGCAGTGCAAGGCCGAGTACACGGGTTGGCCGTACGACGACGTTGTTCTCAGCCGCGATCACGACGCGCTGGCCAATAGCATCCGCGATTTGGGCATTGTCTATCAGGTGACTGGCGACCGCCGCTACGCCGCCAAGGCTCACGAGATATTGCGGGGCTATGCAGAGCGCTACCTGGGCTATCCCCTGCACAATATCCATGGCAAGCCCAGCAAGGGCGGCGGCCATGTCCATCCGCAGACTCTCGACGAGGCGATCTGGCTCATCGCCATGGCGCAGGGTTTTGACGCGATCAAGGACACCCTGAGCGCCGCCGACATCGAGTTTCTGGCCAGCAAGATGCTGCGGCCGGCGGCGGAGATGATCAAGGACCACCAGTGGGGCATCCACAACATCTGCTGCTGGCATGCCAGTGCCTACGGGCTGGTCGGGATCACTCTCGGCGACCAGCAGCTGCTAGGCGCGGCGATCAACGGCCCCAAGGGCTTCCGCGCACAGGTGGATAAAGGCGTGACTGAGGACGGACCGTGGTACGAGGGCGCCTGGGGCTACCACTTCTACACCATGTCGGCGCTGGAGCCACTGGCCATCGCCGCCAAAAATCTCGGCATCGACGTACATAGCCAACGCTACAAGGGCATGTATGACGCCCCGCTGAAATTTCTGGCGCCGAGCTACCAGCTGCCGGCCTTCAATGACAGTGCCCGGGTGGGCTTCACGCCTAGCGGGGCGAGCTGGCGTTACGAGACGGCCTACGCGTGGTGGGGCGATCCGCTGCATGGCTGGGTGGTCGCTGGCGGCAATCGCCAGAACATGTACGCGGCGCTGTGGGGCAAAGACGAACTCAATGCCGGTCAGGCCGAATTTGCGTCTGGCGCCTACGACGCTGCTGGCGCGGTGGTGATGCGGTCGCAGTCGCCACTGGTTCCGGCTGGCGACATCCCCGGCAATTTTGTCGCCGTGGACTACGGCGAGCACGGCGGCGGGCATGGCCATCCTGACAAACTGAACATCGTCATCTGGGGGCGCGGCGAGCTGCTTTCTGAGGACCCGGGCTGCATCGCCTACGGCAACCCGGCCCATCAGGGCTGGTACCGGCAGAGCCTGAGCCACAACACTCTGGTGGTGGACGGCGAGAGCCAAAAGCCGGCGACCGGCAAGCTCCTGGCCTTTGTCAGCGCCGGCAATGCCACGCTGTGCTCAGTGACTGCGGGCGACATCTACAGTGGCGTCGAGGCCGGCCGCGTGCTGGCGCTCGTTGACGACATGATTCTCGACCTGCTGTGGGCGCGGTCGGACAAAGAACGCCAATACGAGTGGTGCTTTCATTCACGCGGCGCCCTCACGCTGGACGGGGCCGGTGAGGCCGCGCCGGCACCCGCGGGCGACGCCTACAAGTGGGTGCCATCATGGCGCCGGCAGGGCCACGATGGCGCTTGGCGGGCCGCGTGGCAGCATAACGATGTCGTACTGCGCCTGTGGCAGCGCTCGGCCGCCGGCGAGCTTTGGGACGGTGTCGGCATGGGCAATCCCGCGACCGTGAAGCCACCGCTGGTGCTCAACCGCGTGCGTGGTCGCGAGGCGCTTTTTGCCAGCGTCATGGCCATTGCCGGCAAGGACGAAGCGCCGGTCGCCGGCGAAATCCTCGATCAGGGTATGGATGCCGCGGGCAACTGTTGGTTGCGGGCGCGCTGCGCCGGCAAGCTCTATCTGCTGCTGGCCAGTCGGGACGGGACGATGCGTTACGGCGACCTGGGCCTGCAGGGCCAGGTCGCTCTGCTGGTCAGCGACGACGCGGCCGGTGCCGCGCCCGCATGGCAGTCCATTCTGCTGAAATAACGACGGCGGAGCACTGAGATCAATAACAAGGAAGGCTTTGGCAATGAAAAATCTCTGTGTGTTGTGCCTGCTTGTGGGAATGCTGTCGGTTTCGGCGCAGCAAGCGACCATATCCATGTTTGTGGAGGCGGAAAATCCCGGGCCTGGTGACGCCAAGGGTGAGTTTGTCGACAGGCAGGTGGCTATGGAGCGGGTGGCGCCGGATACTCTGCGGGTGACGGTGCCGGTCAAGGATATTCCCGCGCGTGCCGAGTGGCTGAAGATCCTGCCGGAATTTGCCAAAGCGACGGTGGGCGACGCCGGCTACTGGGTGATTGGTCGGGGCGTCCTCGGCGAGTTCATACCGGGGGACAAGGACTACTTCGAGTCCAATCTGATGATACCCATCTACGGCATGAAAACGCCGACGACGGCTTATGTCGCCATCGTGCAGGGCATGCGCTTTGAAGCCACGGTGCAGATATGGCGGGAGAATGGCGTTTATACGCAGGTGCTGAAGTATTATCTCAAACGCCTGCAACGCCCGCCCTACGAGGATATCGTGGTGGACTTTGTCCTGCTGACGGGTGACGACGTGAACTACTCGGGCATGGGTCGGCGCTACCGGCAGTTCCAGCTGGAACGCGGTGTCGTTAAGTCCATCCCGGAGCGCATTGCCAGCGGCAAGTCGCCCTACCTTGACTACCTCTGCGACGCCATGCCTCTGCGCATGACTCACGCC
>JAQWBY010000172.1 GCA_028706165.1 Lentisphaeria bacterium
CGTCAGGATACACACCATGGATCATTAAATTCACCGAGAAGCGGGACGGCAATGGTTTTGGCGAACTGGAGTATCGTTATTCACTGGCCGCAAAGATGGCTGGGATTGTGATGCCGGCAACGCACCTATTTCCGTCGCGATTCGGGAAAGGGTACTTTGGCGTCGAACGTTTCGACCGTACTCCGCAGGGGAAAGTGCACGTTCACACCGCTTGCGGATTGCTCCATGCCTCGCATCGTTACAGTAGTCTTGATTACGAAAATCTGTTAAAGCTGACAACGATTCTAGTCAAAGATCGGTCGCAGGTCGAACAGATGGTCTTGCGCATGATTTTCAACGTCAAAAGTGGAAATCGGGACGATCACAGTAAAAACTTCTCGTTCTTGCTGGACGAGAAATCCCACTGGCGGCTTACACCGGCGTATGATCTCACGCCATCCGCAGGGATCAATGGTGAGCAGACTGCAATGGTAAACGGCAAAGGTCGCGACATAACCGACGCCGACCTTATCGCCACGGCGCAAACCGCAGACATTTCCGTCAAGGAACTCCGCCTCATGCTGGACCGGGTCAACGCCGCAATTGCCCATTATCGGCTATGTTGAACCAGTTAAGTTGTTAATAACACGGCCGCGACATGGGTTGAACCGTCCTGCTGCCGAGGGTAATCTTAGTGCGGCACATTCATTTCCGCTACAACATGCATTGCCCCAATGTTGAGGCTCGTTCAGAATGGATTGCCTTGAATAGCGCTTATTTCCCCCACGCCGCGCCCAGGGTCTTTTCTTGCAGCGGTCAGCTTGCTTAGGGAAAGAGTCGTCGGGTGTTTTGGGTACAAAAACAGAACGGCGACCGTTGAGGTAACGGTCGCCGTTCGTGTTATTGGTAGCGGGGGCAGGATTTGAACCTGCGGCCTTCAGGTTATGAGCCTGACGAGCTACCGGGCTGCTCCACCCCGCATCACTGAGCATTGACAACGAGACTTAAGATACCGTCGAGGGGGGATTTTGCAAGCGCGAACTGTCAAAAAAGATGAAGATTTTCCCGACTTGTCCAGTTTTTACGTTGCCGCTATGGCTGCGGGTGCGGAGCTGACATCGTGAGAGGGTGACTTGTCAGGCCTGGAATTTTTCGCGGAGGGCCCAGAGACCGAGGGCGGGGTTGGAGATGTAGAAGATTTTTTCGCCATCGGGGAGGGTATTGAAGCCGTCCTTAAGGGTAGCGGGGTCGTAGCGTTTCATCATGGTGTCGAGGTCGGCGACGTCGAAGCCAGCGGCGACGAGGTCTTCTTTGGGCATATTTGGTCCTGGGCAGTAGGTGATGCGGAAGCGTCCTTCGCTGGACCCGTGGATGAGGTGGGCGGCGGCGCCGAGGTTCTGGCGCAGGTCTTCGTTTTCGGCGACGGCTTTGAGGGTGGCGGGGGTGCCGTGGTAGCCGTATTTGCGGATGACGCGGTCATTTTGCGGGTCTTCACCGAACTGCTTGAGGGCGGGTGCGAGGATGATGAGGTCGCCGTCGTCGGCGATCATCATGCGGGTGCGGTAGATGGCCTTGTTGCCCAGCCAGGTGCTTTTGAATTCTTCGGGGTCGAGGTAGACGACGACCTTTTTGACGGGTTCGTCCATGAGGTCGAGGTTGACCTGCTGGGAGAGTTTGACGCCCATGGCGAAGGTCTCGTCGTCATCGCCGATGAAGAGCCCGCGCATGTCCATGCGCTTGGTTTCCTGGTTTTTGGCCATAACGGTGAGGACGTAGAGGATGGGTAGGTCGCCCAGGAAGGTCTTGCAGCTGTAGTTGAAGAGCTTGCGCACGGGCGTTTCATTGACGCCCATGATCTTCTCCATGTTGCAGGACGCGCCAATGAAGTGCGATTTGTTGATCATATCCGAACCGCCGACGCCGACCATGATGTTCTTAGTGTAGTTGGCCATGCCGACGACTTCGTGGGGGACGATCTGGCCCACGGAGAGGATGAGGTCGTAGCCTTGGAAGAGAATCTTGTTGCACTGAACCTGCACGCTGTAGTCCAGTTTGCCTTCCGACCACTCTTTGATGAGCGAGCCGGGGACTTCACCGAGGGTGACGACGTCCTTGCGCCAGTCGTGGACGATGAAGCGGTCGAGGGGTATGTCCGCACCGAACATGGCCTTGATTTCGTGTTCAGTCATGGCGAAGTGCGTGCCCAGCGCGGGAATGATGTCCACTCGCGCCGTGGGACTCAGCAGCTTGTAGAGCATGTTGGTGAGTGGGCCGGCATTGGAGTTCAGGCGGGTGAAATCCGGCGGGATGATGAGCACTTTCTTGAGCGGGCGGTCGATTTGCGCCAGGGCGCTGCGGAGCATGGCGAGCTTTTCGGCGTCGCTGATGGCAAGAGTGGTACCGGCTTTATGGGCATAGGTCGTCATGGGGCGTTCCTTGTTGGTGGGTGGCTTGGGTAGCGAGCAAAAGTATAACGTAATATCGCGACAGGCGCTGGCAAGGCCAGCAGCGGATGATGGCGGCACGAGGGTAATCGGTCACCCATTGATAATTGAGCCATAGAGCTTCTGGCTGAGTCAAACGCGCCCGTTTCCCTGGCCGCGAAGCGGCAGAAGCGCTGAAAGCGCGAAACATACCAGCCCAGGGCAAGCACGTTGAAAGCGTGCGCCGCCCTGGGTACAACGGCGACCATGTTCGTGTTCCTCGGCTCCTTTTGCCCCATTCGGCGAAGCTGACTGGGGCAAAAGGGGCAATGGAACTCACTTGTTTACCTGGGATTGACATCGGCGGCATGTCTGGCCGCTATTATCATTGGGTGACCGATTACGCACGAGGACGGCAAGGGCGAATTCAGGGCAGTGATTGGAAGAGGGCGCACATGGCGTCGCTGTGGGTGCGCAGGGAATAGCGGGCGGCGGTGGCGCGGGCGGCGGGGGCAGCAGCGGTGCGCGCGGGAGCGTCGTCGACCCATTGCGCCAGCGCGGTGGCGATGGCGGCGGGATCGGGCGCACAGAGGGTCGCGGCGGGGCAGTCGGCGAGGACTTCCGAGTGGCCGGCGCCGGTACAGGCCACGACGGTTTTACCGAGGGCGAGGGCTTCGATGGGCGTACGGCCAAATGGCTCGGCGGTGGCCATTGCGGCCAGGACGTCCGTGGCCGCCAACCACGGGAGCGCCGGGCCGGGGGCGGTGACGAAGGCGACGACGTCGTCCAAGCCCAGGCGCGTGCAGTGTCGGCGGAGTTCCGCGAGGAGCGTTTCGCCATGGCGGTCACGGGCGCGGCCGCGAATGATCACGCGCAGGGCTGGGCGGGTTGGCCGCAGAAGCGCGATGGCGTCAAGCAGCAGCCGGTGGTTCTTCCAGGCGATGAAATCCGCGGCGATGGTCACCACGACGGCGTCTGCCGGGAAGGGCGTTGCTGCCGGGGTGGTGGCGGCGATGGCAGCCAGATCGAAGCCGTTGGGGATTACGCTGAGGCGCCCTAGCGGCAGCATCGACCATTTTTGGGCGACGGCACCGGATATGGCTACGACCTGTGGCGATAAGCGGCGCGCGAGCAAGCCGGCCAGGCCCGTCGGGGCGCGCAGATCGCGGTCGTGGATGACGACGGCCGTGTCGCGGGTGACGCGTGGGCTGAGCAGCATGGCTGCGCGCAGGCCATTGGCGTGGATGATGGTCGGAGCGAACTCCGAGATGGCCGAAACGATGGTTTTGCCGCAGGTACGGCGGTCGCGGAGGAATTGCCAGAGGCCGATGGCGTTTGCGGGCCAGTGCCGCGCGCGGATGGCGTAGGCGTGCAGACTGCGCTGTTGGGCGTCGTCAAGGAGCCCGCCCGGCGCGTGGTCGGCGGCGACGAGTTGCATGGCGACGCCTTGGTCATGCAGGTCCTGGATCAGTGTGCGCAGGCTTTCCTGGGCGCCGCCGTGGAAAGGCGCGCAGTCCAGGAACAAAATGCGCATAGTGTGGTCAGGCATGGCGTGCTTCGTGGTGACGGGCTTTTGGGCGGCGGGATCGTGGGGCATTGCGGATGAGCTTCCGTGCAAAGACTGCGGCTGTATTATAGTATGTTCACGCCGCATGACCAGCAAAGAGAGCGGCCGGCGAAGTTAGTGGCGGGCTTTGCACTTTGGCAAAAGAAACGCCAGCAGGCACGCTGATAGCGCGTGCCATTGCATACTCATGTAGTGTTTCGGCGCCTGTGGTGTTGGCACCAACAAGCACGCTAGTGGGCGCACTATCACAAACAAAAACAGGTTCCGACATTCGTGCGCCTGTGCATCACATAGTTGCGCAACATGTGGCCGTGGGAAGACATTATGCCAGACAAGCCATTTATTGTCCATTCGGAATACCAGCCGGCGGGCGACCAGCCGCAGGCGATCGATGCGTTGGCGCGCGGTATTGAGCGCGGCGACCGCTATCAGACCCTGCTGGGGGTGACGGGGTCAGGCAAGACCTTTACGCTGGCCAACATGATTGCCAAAGTGCAGCGACCGACGTTGGTGGTGTCCCACAACAAGACCCTGGCGGCGCAGCTCTACAGCGAGCTCAAGAACTTTTTTCCCGAGAACGCCGTCGAGTACTTCGTCAGCTACTACGATTACTATCAGCCTGAGGCGTACATACCGCAGACGGACACCTACATCGCCAAGGACAGCGCCATCAATGACGGTCTGGAGCGTTTGCGGTTGGCGGCGACAGGCTCGCTGCTGGAACGCCGGGACGTCATCGTCGTGGCCAGCGTGTCTTGCCTGTACGGTTTGGGCTCGCCGGAAGACTTTTCTGACATGCGCGCGAAGGTGCTTGTCAGCCAGGATTTATCCCGCGACGAACTGCTGCGCAAGCTGGTGGAAATCCAATACACGCGCAACGACATCGCCCCGGAACGCGGGCAATTCCGCGCGGCCGGCGACACCCTGGAGATTTTTCCGTCGCATCGCGAGGATTTCCTGCGGGTGGAATTTTGGGGCGACACCGTCGAGCGGGTGACGCGGCACGACCCGACCACGCGCAAGATGACCGAGGATCTGCAGGAGGCCATCATTTTTCCGGCCAAGCACTTCGTCCTACCGCAGGAACGGGTTAAGGCTGCCGAGGCGAGCATCCTGCAGGAATTGGATGAGCAGGTCGCCAAATTCGAGCGTGAGAATCACCTGGTCGAGGCGCAGCGTATCCACCAGCGCACGACCTACGACCTCGAAATGCTCAAGGAAATCGGCTACTGCTCGGGCATTGAGAATTACTCACGGCATCTCACCGGCCGCGCGCCGGGTTCGCGGCCCTACACGCTGGTAGATTATTTTCCCGATGATTACGTGACGATCATCGACGAGTCACACGCGACGCTGCCGCAGGTGATGGCGATGGCCCGCGCCGACCGCAATCGCAAGCAGACGCTGGTGGACAACGGTTTCCGTCTGCCATCGGCGCTGGACAACCGCCCCTTGACTTTCGAGGAGTTCACAGCCTTGCAGCACAGCACCATCTTCGTGTCGGCGACGCCTGGCGACTACGAGCTGGGCCTGACCACGCCGGTGGAGCAGGTCGTGCGGCCGACTGGCCTTCTTGATCCCGAGGTCGAAGTGCGGCCACTGGCTGACCAAGTCGACGACGTTATTGAGGAGGTCCGCTTGCGCGCCGCCCGCAACGAGCGCGTGCTGGTGACGACGCTGACCAAGCGCATGGCCGAAGACCTGTCGGACTACCTGCGCAAGCTCGATGTTCGCAGTCGCTACCTGCACTCCGAGTTGGACGCCATGGAGCGCGTGGACATCCTGCGCAGTCTCCGCGCCGGCGAATTCGACTGCCTGGTGGGCATCAATCTGCTGCGTGAGGGCCTGGATTTGCCGGAGGTATCGCTGGTGGCCGTCATGGACGCGGACAAGGAGGGCTTCCTGCGCTCGGAACGTTCGCTGATCCAGACGGCGGGTCGCGCTGCCCGTAACGAAGGCGGCAAGGTCATTCTCTATGCCGACAAAATTACCGACAGCATGCAGCGGATGATCACGCTGACGCAGGATCGGCGCGCAAAACAGCAGGCCTTCAATGCCGAAAACGGCATTACGCCCAAGACGGTCAAGCGCAATATCCAGACCAGCCTGCGCATCTACGAGGAAGCTGAACGCACGGTCGCGGACACGATTGGCGAGGAAGCGGGCGAGTACGATGTGCTGGAAACCATCCGCCAGCTCGAACAGGAAATGCAGGAAGCCGCTGCGACGCTGGAATTCGAACGCGCCGCGATGCTCCGCGATCAGATTTTCAAATTGAAGAAATAAGCGCCGCGGGTGCATTAGCGCGCCGGGGAAAGGATAGTAATGGCCTATCGGGATCAGGTTTGGGCTGCCGGGCTGGTGGCCAAAGTCGAGGTGAAGGTGCGGGAATTGCTGGCGGAAAGTCCGTCTTGTCATGACTGGGATCACACCCAGCGCGTCTGGCGGACGGCACGGCACTTGGCCGAGTTGGAATCGGCGGACCTGCTGCTGGTCGAGGTAGCCGCGCTGATGCACGACATCGGTCGCGTCGCCGAATTGCGCGATCAGGGCCGGACCTGCCATGCGCGGCTGGGTGCCGCCATGACGCCGGAGGTACTTCGTGGCCTGGGCGTCAGCTGCCACGCCTTCATTGACGCCGTCGCTGAGTGCGTGCGCAGCCATCGCTACCGTCAGCGCGACGCAGTCGGCCCACAGAGCCTCGAGGCCAAAATCGTCTATGACGCGGATAAATTGGACAGCATGGGCGCGATCGGCATCGGCCGGTCCTTCCATTTTGCCGGCCGCGTCGGCGCGCGCGTGCACAATAGCGAGGAAGAGGCCCTCAATTCCGCCAGCTACAGCGTCGAAGACTCGGCCTATCGCGAGTACCTGGTGAAGTTGCGCTATCTGCGCGACAATATTCTCACGCCCAGCGGCCGTGCTCTCGCCGAACGCCGGCATCAGTTCATGGTGGATTTTTTTGACGAGATCAACCGCGAAGCGCGCGGTGAGGACTTGGCGAAGTGATCGCGCCCAGCGCGGCGCACAATCGCGAAGCCACAGGGATGGGAGTGACACAATGGCAAAACCACGCGTAGGCATTAGCGCCTGTCTGCTGGGGCGGAATACGCGCTATGATGGTCGCGCCAAGGGTGCGCCGGAGCTTGTTGCCGCCTTGGCGCCCGACGTGGAGTGGGTGCCGCTCTGCCCAGAGGCCGATGCCGGCCTGGGCGTGCCGCGGCCGCCCATGGACCTCTATCGGCAGGCCGGTGGCCGTATTGCCGCCATTACTCCTGAAGGGCATGACTGCACGCCGCAACTTGATGCGTGGATCGCGGCGACGCTTCCCGCGCTGCGCCACGGCGGCCTTGACGGCGCTATCCTGAAGGCCCGCAGCCCCAGTTGTGCCATCGGCACCGCGCGGCTGCATGACGGCGCACCAGGCCAGGACGGCAATTCCAGCCCGGATACTCACGGCGCTGGCGATGGCGCATCAGCGTCGGCAGTCGGGACTGCCCCGGTGGGCGTTTCAGCGTCGGCTGAAGTTTGCGATGGCCTATTTGCCGCCGCGCTTAAGCGCGCCATGCCGGAGCTGCCTCTGGCAGAGGACGAAGACCTGCGCAGCGCGGCACAACGCGAGCAGTTTCTGGCGCGTTTGCGCGTCCATCAGCGCCTCCGGCGGGATCGCCGGAGACTGCTGGTGATCCTGGCGCTGCTGTTGGCGCTGCTGGCGCTGATGTTGTCCAGCCCTACTCTGTCGCGCTATTTGCCGCCCTGTCCGCTGCATTATCTGAGTCATGGTCGCCTGACTTGTCCCGGCTGCGGCTTTACGCGCGGCTGGCAAGCGCTGCTTGCGGGTGACTGGCGCGGTGCCGGCGTGTATCATCCTTTCGCATTCCGAATACTGCCGCTGCTGGTAATGGTCGCCGCTGGCCATGCGCTGCTTTGCCGTCTGCAGCGCCGGCGTTGGCCGCTCTCGTCGTGGCTGTGGACGGCTTTCGGCGCCTGGATTGCCGCCTGGCTGCTGACTTTACTGGTATAGAAAGGCTGCAAGTTAATATCGTAATCGGTCAACCATTGATAATGGCGACCAAACATGCCGCCGATGTCAATCCCAGGTAAGCAAGTGAGTTCCATTGCCCCTTTTGCCCCAGTCAGCTTCGCCGACTGGGGCAAAAGGGGCCGAGGAACACGAACATGGTCGCCGTTGTACCCAG
>JAQWBY010000173.1 GCA_028706165.1 Lentisphaeria bacterium
AATAATGCCCTGCGCCTGATTCTGCGTAGCAACAGTTACAAAGGGGTGATCTTCCCAACGACTTTCCTGCTCGACGATCTGGAACTGCAGGCGCTGGGACCACAACTGGACGACTGATCGGACGGATTATCGGACGGATCGGACGGATCGTCTTTTTTGTTATCGCGGACGGATCGGACGGATCGGACGGATCGGACGGATCCGGCTGCTGATCAGTCTGATCGGTCTGATCGTCTTTTTTGTTATCGCGGACGGATCGGACGGATCCGGCTGCTGATCAGTCTGATCGGTCTGATCGTCTTTTTTGTTATCGCGGACGGATCGGACGGATCGGACGGATCCGGCTGCTGATCAGTCTGATCGGTCTGATCCGTCCGATCCGTCTGCGAAAAAGAAAAAAAACAGGAAAGAAAGGCGACATGAAAGCATTCACTGGTTTTGAGCATGGCATGGGCATTGGCGGTTGGCTGACCAACTACAAGCGTTTCAATGTGTTGCCGGACAAATGGCGCGGGCCGCTGTCGCCGGGCGATTTTGAACATTTTGAGACCTACATCCGTGAAGAGGACGTGCGCAACATCGCGTCCTTCGGCATGGACCACATACGCTTGGGCTTCGACCAGATTGTGCTGGAAGAACAGCCCGGCTGTTATCGCGAGCGGACCTTTGCGCGTATTGACGCTTTCGTTGAGTGGTGCGAGCGCGCTGGCGTGAATGTGGTGCTTAATCTGCATAAGGCCGTTGGCAATTATTGCGACATCCAGGAGCCGGTGCAGCTGCTGGACGACCAGGGCCTGCAGGACCGCTTCATCGCGCTGTGGCTGGAATTTGAACGGCGCTACCACCACAAGCCGGCCGTAGCGTTCGAGTTGCTCAACGAAGTGCGCAATGTCAATCCCGAGCAGTGGAATGACCTCGCTGCACGCGCGGTGACGGCCTTGCGCGCGGCGAATCCGACGCGAAAGATCGTCATCGGCAGCACCAGCTGGAACAGCGTGGGCACGCTGAAACACCTGCGGCTCTATGACGACGACGCGATCATTTACACCTTCCACACCTACGCGCCCTTTGCCTTCACGCATCAGCAGGGCGTGCTCCAGGCGGGGCCGCTGTATTACAATCGCAAGATGGCCTATCCGTCTGCCATCGAGCCCTATCGGGATTTCGAACGCTTTGTCAATGGCAATGACAATGCCTACCCGGGCGTGGAACGTATGGACAAAGCGTGGATGCGGGGCAGTCTACAGCCGGCATTCGACTTTGCGGCCGCGCATCCGGACAAGATACTCTGGTGCGGCGAGTTCGGCACCATTCGCCATTGCCGTACGGAGTACCGCGAAAACTGGATGGCGGACGTCATTTCGTTGCTCAAGGAGCACGACATCCCCTACTGCGTGTGGAATTACCTCAGCACGCCCAATGACGGCAACCGCTTCAGCCTCGTTGATGACGACCGGCGGCAAATCCTGTCGCCACGGCTGCTGGATGTCATCCAGGGGAAAGGCCTATAAAGGGAGAAGGTGTAGGGGGGCGAAAGGAAGGGTAGGGCGCACAGGCGCAACCATTGGAACGCATCCTCCAGAGCCAGGCAGTTTGAAGGGGGGCGACCGTGCAAACCTGGAAGGTGGGTTTCATTGCCCATTCGGTTCCAGTCAGCAACCACCCCGGTAGGGAAAACACCGGGGACAATTTGCAGGAAAACCACGGCCAGTCGCCGCCCGGCCATTGGACCATGATTTCCGCCGACCTTTGCGGCAGCGGGTTCATAGGAGTAATCGATAGCAATCGACAGCAATCGATAGCAATCGACAGCAATCGATAGCAATCGACAGCAATCGACAGCAATCGATAGCAATCGACGCACGCCTCCCATTGCGGCATCGGTTTCATAGGAGCGATTGATATTGGCCTGCCTCAGGGGACGCCAGGGACCGGTGGGACTGATTGGCGGCGGGGCGCTGGGGCGAGGACTCACGTCTCACGTCTCACGACTCATGGCCGGGACTGTGGGGACTTTCGGGATCGTGGGGAATGACGCTTTGGACACAAGGGACTGATTGGGGACTTCCTGGACTTCCTGGACCGGTTGCTTGATACCCGGGGCGTCCGGCGGCGGCAGAGAGGCAAGGTGTGCATCTATTATCAATGGGTGACCGATTACCGTGTTTCCCAGGGCGGCGTTCCGCCTTTGGCGTCGCTTGCCCTGGGCTATCTTAGGTTGCCCTCTTGGGGCTTATGCCGTCCGCGCGGGCTTATCGTGCGGGCGGATGTTTGGGTTATTTGGCGAGATTGGCGATTTCGTCGGCGCTAAGGACGCGTCTATAGACGCTTACGTCATCGAGCAGCCCTTGGAAAGCATAGCGGTCTGCGTTGGTGCTATAGCCGCCGACAACGAATTCGCCGCCGGGGCGGATGAAACCCTGTCGTTCGCGGGTTGCGACTTCCTTGCCATTGATGTAGAGGCGCATGGTCTGGTTGTCGAAGGTGGCGGCGACGTGCGTCCACTGGCCGACGGGGAGGGGCTGCGGGTCGTGCAGGCTGTGGCTCCAGGGTTCGCGGGGAATCTGCCAGGCAATCTTGCCGCTGCCGAGGCCGATGCGGTAGCCGTGGGTGGTGCCGGCGGTATTGATCATCCAGCGGTTGCTTTGGTCGGGTTCGGAGGGATTGCACCACAGGGCGATGCTGATGCCGCCGGGGTGGAAGAACGCCTGTGGCGCATCGAGGCTGGCGCCGCCGGTGCCGCAGAGCAACGCCTGGCCTTTGCGGCCGGGCGCGAGGCTGACGCCGTCGGCTTTGAGATCGCAGCCATTGATGGATGAGTCGGGGAAGACACCATTGTCTTCGCTGTCGAACTCCCAGTGGGCGATGAGGTCGCCACGGATGCGCAGGGGCTGCCATGGCATGCGCTTGCCGTAGCTGGCGCGGACGGCTTCATAGCGCCGTTGTGGCGGGTCCATGCCGAGGTCCTCGGGGATGACGTCGGTGATGCTTTCGTCGGCCCAGCTGTCGCAGAAGACCTTCTTGATAGCGTTGACGAAACTGAAGCCGGTGCCGGTAGTGGGTTCGATGTAATGGCCTTCGCCGAATTCGGTCCAGTTGTCGAAGACGACCATTTTGCTGTCCCAGCGGCCGGCGGGCTTGGCGTCGACGAGTTCCTTGGCATCGCGGCAGGCGGCTGCAAAATTGTCGGCTTGCGGGTTGGCGATATAGAGGCCTTTGCCGCGTTTGATGCGGCCCCAGGCGCGGTCATCGCGGCCCATGACGACATTTGGGATGTCGGGCAGATCGCCAGTGGTGGCATCGCGGTCAATCCAAGTCTGCTTATAGCGGCTGAGGACCTCGGCGTGGTCTTTGTAGGCGAGGCCGGCGGGGTCGTAGCCGGCGATGGGCACGCCGGATGGCTGGAGGTTGTAGCCGGTGAGGGCGTCCCAGCCACTTTCGGCGATGAGCTTGCCGAGGGCCTGGTTGGCGGTGGGCATGCAGGCGATGATGCGCAGGCCGGCAAAGCCGTGCTGCCGGCACTGCTCGCGCATTTTGTCAAAAGCGATTTTGGTCTTTTCGGTGCCGCCGAGTTGTTTGATCAGGGGGCGGGGCTGCCAGACGAAGAGTACGGGCTGGTTGTCGATTTTGAGGTATGACGGGTGGGTGAAGTAGTTTTTGATCCAGAAGGGCAGGACATTGTCAAGCAGGTCGGCTTCGTCCTTGATGCCTTCGGCGCAGCCATTTTCCCACATGATGGTGAAATTGAACATATCGCGGTACTTGGCGTTGAAGAGGCCTTCGTGGATGGCGTGGCCGAGGTTTTGGGTGATTTCGGGTTCGAGGGTCGCGCGGTACCAGCAGTAGATGAAGCCGTTGATGCCGTGTTCGAGGGCGTATTTGATGTGCCAGTCGGCGACTTCGGGAGTACCTTCGTCGTACCAGCCGATAGCGGGACGGCGTTCGGGATAGGGCTCAATGCGCTTCCAGCCGAAGTGGGTGCCTTCCTTCCAGAGGGCGCAGTAGTGCATGAGATTGATGTAGTCGGTCTTGGCGGGCATGGGCTTGGGCACGTAGTCCTGCGGCGGGAGGTCGGGCATGGGTTCGACGAGCAGGGTGAGGTCTTGGCTGCTGCTGACCTTGCCGGTTTTGGCGGTCAAGGTCGCCGTGTAGCTGCCGGGTTTCTTGGCGACGAAGTGCCAGGTGGCCATGTCAAAATCGTCCATGCCCAAGTAGGGTATGGTCTGCTTGCCCTTGCCAACGAGTTTGATGCCGCGGGGAATGCGCAGGGTCACGGCGATGTCTTCGGCTTCACCACCGACATTCTGCAGGCCGAGGACGACGCTTTCCTGGCGTCCCGGGCGGAGTTTGGCACGTCCGGGAGCCAGGCTGCGGATGTACAGCGACGGTCGACCGATGGGCCGGTCCGCCAGTGTCGCTTGCGTGAGAACGACTGGTTTGGCATCAGCAAAGGACAGCGCCAGGCGACGGATGGTGCCCGTCCATGCCTGGGATTGAATGCACGGGATGATCGTGGGCGAACCGGGACTGGCCACCTCGAAACTGACGGTGCCGCGGCCGGCGTCGCTGATGACGTCCAGGTAGCCGATCTGGCCGGCGACGGCGTCGGCGACATCCAGGCAGAGATAGGGCATGGCAGCAATAGGGACGTTGAGTTGCGGGCTGATCAGCATGGCGATGACAGACGACGGCCGGCAGCTGACGCGGTCCCGGCGGAAGCTGGCGTCCATGCCGTTCTTGGCCTGCCAGGCGTTCCAGAGATTGTTGCCGCCGATGGCGAGGGTGTTCGGATCATCGTCCTTGCCCCAAGTCCAGGGCAGGAGGACGTCCCAGCGACTGGCGGGGTTGAAGGTCGCATCGTCGTCTTGGCCAACAATGCTGCTGAGGACATCCAGGCGTTCGTTGGCGGGATTGCGGATGGTGAGGGCATCAATGACGCCGGCAATGGGGCCGATGATCAGCGGGTTGTCCGTCGCGTTGGGGGTTCCCATGCGATTGCTGTGATAGGATTCGCCGTTTACGGTCATGGTGAGGGTCTTGCCCGTCCAGCAGACGCGGACGTCGTACCAGGTCTTGGCTTTGACGACGGGGCCGCTGACGCGGCTTTCCCAGTGGCCGCCAAGATAGACAAAGAAAGACAGCTTGCCGCCTTCCTTCGCCCAATTGACGCGAAGGAGGTACTCGCCGTCCTTGGTGGCGAGAATTTGCACGCTCTCGCGGAGTTCGTGTAGATAGAATTGGCAGGCCAATTCAATGCCGGGCTGTATCTGTAGCTCGGGCACGCTGGACCAGCTGAGTTCCGTGTTGGGGGCCAGGACGGTGGCGCCGTCTTGTTGTGCAAAGGCCGGCGTGCCTGAGAGCAGCGTCGTCGAGCTCCCCTTGGGTGTGGCCGACTGGTTGAAATCCCAGGTAACGGCGGCGCCGGCCAGATGCAGGCAGGACAACGCGGTCAGCAGGGTGGCGGTCAGGTGATTGCTTAGTCGCATGGGGGCTCCTGTGCTAAGGATGGAGAGACTAACTGGGAGGAATGGATTGACACAGCGGCGGCGATTCGCCTGGACTTATTTGTTTGCGGGGGTGGCTTTGATGACCTTGGTTTCGCCGAGGCGCAGGTCCATGGTGAAGGACGTTGCGGCGGACGTCGGCTTGGCGTCATTGTTCATCACGTCCGTGACGACGCGGGCTTCGGGAAAGCGTAGGGTGACGGGCCCTTCGTGATTGGCGTGGACAACGAAATAGGGGTCGCGGGCAAAGAGCACGCAGTCGTCCTTGGTGTAGCTGGTGACGCCAGCGCAGGCGGCTGCATAGCGGAGCAGTTCCGGGGGTAGGGCGGGCATGGCGTTGAAGATGGCCTGGCCGCGGCGGACGACGGCGGCGCTGCCGTCTGGCCAGGTCGCCAAGATGTCATCGCCGGGGGCGGTGACGACGTTGAAGAGCAGAGCGGGCTTGCTGCCGTTAGTCCAGTTTTCGGGCAGGCCCTGGGCGCGGCCGGCGGCGGTGGTGTTGACCACGCATGGGTCCGGCGTGGGTATTTCCTGGAGCTGGAAGCCAGTGAGGGCCGCGCTGGCCTGGAGGTCCAGGCCCTTGACGGGATCAATGACGCCCGGCGCGTGGCACCACAGGACGCTGCGGCCAGCGATGGCCTGGCGCAGCGCCTGGCGCTGGGCGTCGTCAAGCACCCATGCATTGAGCATGACCAGCAGGCGGCTGGAGACCTTGCCGGCGAGGACGTCGTCAAGCAGATACTGACCGAAGGTGCTGCCGGTGCGGGGGAAGGATGCGCGGTCGGTGTAGATCATCGGCCTGGTGACGCCGCCGCCGTCGATGGTGTAGTTGGCGGAGAATTCGTCCAGTACGGAAGCAATGTCCGGCTGGAAGGGCTGCGGATTCTGGATCAGCTGCCAGTCCATGGCTGCGAGCTGCTTCATGTCCTGCCAGAACGTTGGGTCGTTGAACCAGCCGGCGGAACGCAGGTCCATCCACCAGCAGGCGAAGTTCCGGCAGATTTCCTGGGCGGTGTTGCGGACGAGTTTCTGGCGGGATTCCCACTGGTTTTTGGCGCGTTGCTTCCAGCCGGGTGGGGTGCCGGTGCTCAGGTGGGTGGACGTGTCGTCTTCGTAGAGCCACAGTTTACCGGCGAGCATGACGGATTCCGCGGCGGACATGGCGTGGGCGGCGCCGCCGAGTTGCCGGTCGGTGTAGGAGATGGGTGAGCAGAGAATATCGATGTCCGGACTGTCCAGCAGGGCGCGCAGCTTGTAGTGTCCCGAGGCGCTCATGCGGCTCATGGCGGCGAATTCGTAGCCGTAGCCGTAGAAGTGCACGGAGAGTTTTTTGCCTTTGCTGGCGGTGCGGACGGTTTTGGCGATGGTCAGCACGGCGTCAGTCATGGCGTCCTGGAGGAAGAGATTGTAGTCGATGACGTCCTGTGCTTGGCCGGGGGTGAGGAGCATGCCGTTGCGTTCGGCGTCGCGCCGGCGTTGTGGGGCGGGTGCGACCACGTTCTGGCGGGTGATGGCGGTTTGTTGCCAGGCCTGACGGAGCGCGTCGTCAGACGGGTAGCGTTTCATGATCCAGTTGCGGAAGGCATCCTGCTCGGCCTTGCCGTAGCCGTGGAAGTCCTGTGACCAGCTGTCCTGGTAGAACCACTCGCCGGTATTTTGGCCGCAGGGGTGGTAGCCGGCCATGTTATCGGGGTATTTGGCGTCGAGGAATTCGATGAGTGCGGCCATGCGTTCGCACACTTCGCGGAGCCATTTTTGCGATGACACGCTATGTGTGCGGCGGTGTGGTTGTTTGTTGTCTATCCAGGCCATGTGTTCGTCGGGATTTTCATCCATCCACCATGATGGCGGAGCCATGCCGATGCGGGGGACGAGTTTTGCCTTGGGGTTGGCCTGCAGGACTCGTTCCACGGCGACGATGGTGCCACGCCAATTCGGCTCTTCGCCCGGTTTGGGCCAGGGCATGGGCACCGGCATGGACACGAAGTCCAGGTCGGCGCCGGCGGCGAGTTTGATCTGTGACTGGAATTGGCCATCGCTGAGGATTCTGGAGAAACTGCTGCCGGCTTGTCCGGGCGGCGCGTAGCCGGCAAAGTTGAGTTCGCTGGGGGCCGAGGAGCTGAGCCACACTTGCACTTGGTAGGTCCTGCCTGCGACGAAGGCCAGGTTTTGCACTCGGCTGTAGAGATGGAAGTCTGGCCAGGAGCCACCGGCGGGGGGATTGGCGAGGGTGACCTTCAGGCAGTTCTTGCCGCCTTGCTCTTCGGCGGCGATGCTGCCGACGGTGTTCTGCTCGTCAGTGGGCCAGTAGTGCCACTGCGCCTTGAAGTCGTCCATGCCCTTAGCGAAGGTGAAGGGAGGCAGGAGTTCCTGCTTGGTTACTGTATCAATGATGGCGATCTTCTCTATCCAGAGTGTCGCCGGGGAGTTTTTGAAGCGCAGATGGAAAGTGGTGGCCCCCTGGTAGTCGCTGTCGCTGATGTAACGCATGTCCAGCCGCTGGCTACCAGTTTTGATTTCGTAATGGGTGCTGGTGGGGGCGCCCCAGAACCAGCGCGGTCGCACGGGCTGACCGGCGACTGTGATTTGCGGGACGTCATGGCGGGACTCCACCCGCACGTCGAGAGCCAGGGCGGCAGTG